>NZ_JBEOVH010000013.1:0-203602 GCF_040295385.1 Streptomyces sp. NPDC002825 | reverse complement strand
CGGTAGCCCAGCCTGTCGGCGACCTCGCGGACGTGGCGGCGGGTGGCGTCCGGGAGTCGGCCCTTGCCGTTGAGCGCGTCGGAGACAGTCGTGATGGAGACCCCGGCGGCGGCGGCCACGTCCCGGATGCCTGCCCGGCCCTGCCGGCTTCCCCGGGTCTGTGCCCGGCTCACCTGGTGCTTCCCTGCTGCTGTCATGGCGAGCCGATAGTAGGGCGATGAGGGGCGGTCGGGACGGCCGCATATGCAGGCATTGACAGGCACGTTTCTGCATGATCGAACAGGCGCAAGAGGCAGTGAATCGAAGGTAGTTGAGCCTTCTGCCGTGTGATCTGGGGTCATCGAGCGGCATAGGCCTGGCGAGGGGGCGAGGTCTCGAAGAGGTCTCAACTCACCTCTACGGGGGATGCGCGCCACGGCGCCCGCCACCGGCGCACGCCACCCGTTTGCGCGCTCCCCCTCTGTTCGGCCGGGATCGGCGCCGTATCCACAGCGTGTCCCTCCTGTTGTCCACAGCCCATTCGCAGCGGCGGCGAATCCTCTTAAGGTGAGGAGTATTGGCGGTACGGACGGTCGAGGAGGCCACACTGTGAGCGAGACCAGCGGGACGAGCACCGGCAGCCCCAAGCTGCGCGCCGAGCTGGACGGCGTCCCCACCTACAAGCCGGGCAAGCCGGCCGCCGCGGGCGGGGCCGTGGCCTTCAAGCTGTCCTCCAACGAGAACCCCTACCCGCCGCTGCCGGGGGTCATGGAGACCACCCTCGCCGCCGCCGCGAACTTCAACCGCTACCCGGACATGGCCTGCACCGGGCTGACGGAGGAGCTGGCGAACCGCTTCGGCGTGCCCGTCTCCCATCTGGCCACCGGCACGGGCTCGGTCGGCGTCGCGCAGTCGCTGCTCCAGGCCACCTCGGGCCCGGGCGACGAGGTGATCTACGCCTGGCGCTCCTTCGAGGCGTACCCGATCATCACGCAGATCAGCGGGGCCACCTCGGTGCAGGTGCCGCTGACCGAGGGCGAGGTGCACGACCTCGACGCGATGGCCGAGGCGATCACCGACCGGACCCGGCTGATCTTCGTCTGCAACCCCAACAACCCCACGGGCACCGCGGTGCGCCGGGCGGAGCTGGAGCGCTTCCTGGACCGGGTGCCCTCCGACGTCCTGGTCGTGATCGACGAGGCGTACCGGGAGTTCGTCCGCGACGCCGAGATCCCGGACGGCATCGAGCTGTACCGCGACCGGCCGAACGTGGCCGTGCTGCGCACCTTCTCCAAGGCGTACGGCCTGGCGGGGCTGAGGGTCGGTTTCGCGGTCGCCCACGAGCCGGTGGCGGCGGCGCTGCGCAAGACGGCGGTGCCGTTCGGCGTGAGCCAGCTGGCGCAGGACGCGGCGGTGGCCTCCCTGCGGGCCGAGGACGAACTGCTCGGCCGGGTCGGCTCGTTGGTGGCCGAGCGTGAGCGGGTCCATGCGGGGCTCGTGGCCCAGGGCTGGACCGTGCCGGACACCCAGGCGAACTTCGTCTGGCTGCGGCTCGGCGAGCGGACCATGGACTTCGCGGCGGAGTGCGAGCGGCACGGCGTGATGGTGCGGCCGTTCGCGGGCGAGGGCGTGCGCGTCACGATCGGTGAGTGCGAGGCGAACGACCTGTTCCTGAAGGCGGCGGAGGGCTTCCGCAAGGCCTGATCAGCTCTGTACGAGCTCCACGCGGATCGGGTCGCCGTCCCTGACGGTGGCCAGGATCCGCGGGTCGCCGTCCAGCGCGCCCAGCAGGTTGCAGGGGCTCGCGAGCCGGCATTCCTCGCCCCGGGAGATCGGCGTCGGACCGTAGGGGAGGGCGAGTGCGTCGCCGTCCGTCCAGAACGCCACCGTGCCCGGCTCGACGACCTGCTGGGCGTCGGACTCGAGCGCGGCGGAGACCGGCGTGTCGAAGTAGACCTCCTCGCCCCAGGTGCGGGCGGTGGAGACGATCGGGAGAGCCCCCACGAGCGCTTTGCTCGTGGGGGTTTCGTCGATGGTGGCCGTGGTGTGGCCGGCGGGCCATGAGATGCGGATCCGAAGGGTCATGCCTCGGATTCAACAATATGTTGAAGGGTCCTGGGAAGAGAGGGCCTTCGAGTAGGCGTACCCCGCTCTTACGTACGGATTTCGTATGAGCCATAATGCTTGTGAATGTGAACGCGTTCACAAGCGTGTCCTGCTTCCTCCCGGTTTGGGGGGAACCCGCCAGGCAGACTGCCCGCTGTGACCACGTCGAGTAAGGAGAAGACGACGTGAACCTAGCTTTGGCGCCGGAAACACTGGCGCGCTGGCAGTTCGGCATCACCACCGTCTACCACTTCCTGTTCGTGCCCTTGACGATCTCGCTTGCCGCGCTCACCGCCGGCATCCAGACCGCCTGGGTCCGCACGGGCAAGGAGAAGTACCTCAGGGCGACGAAGTTCTGGGGCAAGCTCTTCCTGATCAACATCGCCATGGGGGTCGTGACCGGCATCGTGCAGGAGTTCCAGTTCGGTATGAACTGGTCCGACTACTCCCGGTTCGTCGGTGACATCTTCGGCGCCCCGCTCGCCTTCGAGGCGCTCATCGCCTTCTTCTTCGAGTCGACCTTCATCGGTCTGTGGATCTTCGGCTGGGACAAGCTGCCGAAGAAGATCCACCTCGCCTGCATCTGGATGGTGTCGATCGGCACCATCCTCTCCGCGTACTTCATCCTGGCGGCCAACTCCTGGATGCAGCACCCCGTGGGCTACCGGATCAACGAGGAGCGCGGCCGGGCGGAGCTCATCGACTTCTGGCAGGTGCTCACGCAGAACACCGCGCTCACCCAGTTCTTCCACACGATCACTGCCGCGTTCCTGGTCGGCGGCGCGTTCATGGTGGGTATCTCCGCGTTCCACCTGGCCCGCAAGAAGCACATCCCGATCATGCGGACCTCGCTGCGGCTCGGCCTGATCACCCTGATCATCGCCGGACTCGGCACCGCCATCAGCGGTGACCTGCTCGGCAAGGTCATGTTCAAGCAGCAGCCGATGAAGATGGCCGCCGCCGAGGCGCTCTGGGACGGCGAGGCGCCCGCGCCCTTCTCGGTCTTCGCCTACGGCGACGTCGAGAAGGGTCACAACACGGTCGCCATAGAGATCCCGGGTCTGCTGTCCTTCCTCGCGAACGACGACTTCAGCTCGTACGTCCCGGGCATCAACGACGTGAACAAGGCCGAGCAGGAGAAGTTCGGGCCCGGCGACTACCGGCCCAACATCCCCGTCGCCTACTGGGGCTTCCGCTGGATGATCGGCTTCGGCATGGCTTCGCTGGGCGTCGGCGTCATCGGCCTCTGGCTGACCCGGAAGAAGTTCATGCTGGCGCCGGGCATGAGGACCGGTGAGGACGAAGTGCCGAATCTGGTCCTGTTCAAGCGGAAGGCGCTCAGCCCCCGCCTGGGCAAGTGGTACTGGATCATCGCCCTCTGGACGATGGCGTTCCCCCTGATCGCCAGCTCCTGGGGCTGGATCTTCACCGAGATGGGCCGTCAGCCCTGGGTCGTCTACGGCGTGCTGCGCACCCGTGACGCGGTCTCCCCCGGTGTCTCCCAGGGCGAGGTGCTCACCTCGATGATCGTCTTCACCACGCTCTACGCGATCCTCGCCGTCGTCGAGGTCAAGCTCCTCGTCAAGTACGTCAAGGCAGGACCGCCGGAGCTCACCGAGGACGACCTCAACCCGCCCACCAAGATCGGCGGGGACTCACGCGACCCCGACCGCCCGATGGCCTTCTCGTACTGAGGCTGAGGAGATCGAGGCATGGAACTCCACGACGTCTGGTTCGTACTCATCGCCGTCCTCTGGATCGGCTACTTCTTCCTCGAAGGCTTCGACTTCGGGGTCGGCGTCCTGACCAAGCTGCTCGCTCGGAACCGGGCCGAGAAGCGGGTCCTCATCAACACCATCGGACCCGTCTGGGACGGCAACGAGGTGTGGCTGCTCACCGCCGGCGGAGCGACCTTCGCCGCGTTCCCCGAGTGGTACGCGACGCTGTTCTCCGGCTTCTACCTGCCGCTGCTGATCATCCTGGTCTGCCTGATCGTCCGGGGCGTCGCCTTCGAGTACCGCGCCAAGCGGCCCGAGGAGAACTGGCAGCGCAACTGGGAGCAGGCCATCTTCTGGACGTCGCTGATTCCCGCGATCCTCTGGGGCGTGGCCTTCGGCAACATCGTCCGGGGCGTGAAGATCGACGGCGACATGGAGTACGTCGGCGGCTTCTGGGACCTGCTCAACCCGTATGCGCTCCTCGGCGGCCTGGTCACGCTCACCCTCTTCACCTTCCACGGCGCGGTCTTCGCCTCGCTCAAGACGGTCGGTGACATCCGGGGGCGGGCGCGGGCGCTCGCGCTCAAGCTGGGTCTGGTGACGGCCGTGCTCGCCCTGGGCTTCCTGATCTGGACCCAGGTCCACACGGGAGACGGCTGGAGCCTCGCGGCGATGCTGGTCGCCGTGGTGGCGCTCGTCGGGGCCATCGCCGCCATCAAGGCGGGGCGCGAGGGCTGGTCGTTCGCGCTCTCGGGTGTCACGATCGCTGCGGCGGTGGCGATGCTCTTCCTGGCCCTCTTCCCGGACGTCATGCCCTCCTCGCTGAACCCCGCGTGGAGCCTTACCGTGACGAACGCGTCGTCGAGCCCGTACACGCTCAAGATCATGACCTGGTGCGCGGCGATCGCGACCCCGTTGGTGCTGCTCTACCAGAGCTGGACCTACTGGGTGTTCCGAAAGCGCATCGGTACGCAGCACATCGCCGAAGCCCACTAGCCGGCACTCGGCAGCCGACGCTCACTAGAGGGGCATGTTTCACGTGAAACCGATCGATCCGCGCCTGCTCCGGTACGCCAGGGCCACCCGTCTCTTCCTGATCGCGGTGGTCGCGCTCGGGCTCGTCGGAGCGGCGCTGGTCATCGTCCAGGCGATGCTCATCGCCGAGATCGTGGTGGGCGCCTTCCAGAAGGCCCAGTCGGTTTCCGATCTGACCACGCCCCTGCTGCTGCTCGCCGGAGTGGCGGTGGCACGGGGGCTGGTCTCGTGGCTGACCGAGCTCGCCGCCCACCGGGCGAGCGCGGCGGTCAAGTCCGAACTCCGCGGCCGGCTCCTCGGCCGCGCGGGCGCCCTCGGACCGGGGTGGCTCAGCGGGCAGAAGGCCGGTTCGCTGATCGCCCTCGCCACGCGGGGCGTGGACGCGCTCGACGACTACTTCGCCCGCTATCTGCCGCAGCTCGGCCTCGCGGTCGTCGTGCCGGTGGCGGTCCTGGCCCGGATCGTCACCGAGGACTGGGTCTCGGCGGCGATCATCGTCGTCACGCTGCCGCTCATCCCGGTCTTCATGATCCTCATCGGCTGGTACACCCAGGCCCGGATGGACCGGCAGTGGAAGCTGCTCTCGCGGCTCTCCGGTCACTTCCTGGACGTGGTCGCCGGCCTTCCCACGCTCAAGATCTTCGGTCGGGCGAAGGCCCAGGCGGAGTCGATCCGCGCGATCACCTCGGAGTACCGCCGGGCGACGATGCGGACCCTGCGGATCGCCTTCATCTCCTCGTTCGCCCTGGAGCTGCTCGCGACCCTGTCGGTCGCGCTCGTCGCCGTGACCATCGGCATGCGGCTCGTCCACGGCGAGCTCGACCTGTACACCGGGCTCGTCATCCTGATCCTGGCCCCCGAGGCCTACCTCCCGCTGCGACAGGTGGGGGCGCAGTACCACGCGGCGGCGGAGGGCCTCGCGGCGGCGGAGGAGATCTTCGACGTCCTGGAGCAGCCGGTACGGGACGGTGGCACGGCGTCCGTGCCGGAGTCCGTACGGCTTGAGCTCGACCGCGTGACCGTGCGTCATGCGGGACGCGACGAGCCCTCGCTCGACGCGGCGACGGTGACGGTCGAGCCCGGCGAGACGGTGGCCCTGGTCGGGCCGAGCGGGGTCGGGAAGTCGACCCTGCTCGACGTCGTGCTCGGGTTCGCGGTGCCGGAGGAGGGCGGTTCGGTACGGGTCGGGGGCGTCGACCTGGGGTCGATGGACCTGGAGGAGTGGCGGGCCCGGATCGCCTGGGTGCCGCAGCGGCCGTATCTGTTCGCGGGGACGGTCGCCGAGAACGTCCGGCTCGCCCGGCCGGACGCCTCCGACGAGGCCGTACGGGACGCTCTGCGGGACGCCGGGGCGGACGGGTTCGTCGCGGGGCTGCCGCAGGGGCTCGACACGGTCCTCGGCGAGGACGGCGCGGGACTCTCGGCGGGGCAGCGGCAACGGCTCGCGCTCGCCCGGGCCTTCCTGGCGGACCGGCCGCTGCTGCTGCTCGACGAGCCGACGGCGGCGCTGGACGGTTCGACCGAGGCGGGGGTGGTGGAGGCGGTGCGGCGGCTTGCCGCGGGGCGCACCGTCTTGCTGGTCGTGCACCGGCCCGCGTTGCTCGCGGTGGCGGACCGGGTGGTGAGCCTTGGCGGCGCACAGCCCGCTCCGTTTCACGTGGAACATTCGCCCTCGACGAGCCCGGTCGTGCAGACGTCCACCGCCGGCTTCGTGGCCGAGGGAACCCCCACGAGCCCTGCTGGACAGGTGCCCGTGGCGTCCTCGTCGGTGCTCGCGCGGGTGCGCGGGATGGCGGGCGAGCTCAAGGGGCGGATGGCGCTCGCGCTGCTGCTCGGGAGCCTGGCCCTCGGGTCCGCCGTGGGGCTCATGGCCGTGTCCGGATGGCTCATCTCGCGGGCCTCCGAGCAGCCGCCCGTGCTCTATCTGATGGTCGCCGTCACCGCCACGCGGGCCTTCGGCATCGGCCGCGCCGTCTTCCGGTACGCCGAGCGGCTCGTCTCGCACGACGCCGTCCTGCGGATGCTCGCCGACCTGCGGGTCTCCGTCTACCGGCGCCTGGAGCGGATCGCTCCGGCCGGACTGCGCCGCACCCGGCGCGGTGACCTCCTCGCGCGGCTCGTCCAGGACGTCGACGCGCTCCAGGACTACTGGCTGCGCTGGCTGCTCCCCGTGGGCGCCGCACTCGTCGTGGGAGCCGGCTCCGTCGGGTTCACCGCCTGGCTGCTGCCCGAGGCCGGAGCCGTCCTCACCGTCGGCCTGCTCGTCGCCGGCGTCGTCGTACCGGCGGCCGGCGGGGCTCTCGCCCGCCGAGCCGAGCGGCGGCTCGCCCCCGCGCGCGGCGCCCTGGCCACCGCCGTCGCCGATCTGCTGCGCGGCTGCGCCGAACTGACCGTGGCCGGTGCGCTCCGGGGCAGGATCGAGCGGGCCCGGGACGCCGACCGCACCCTCACCTCCATCGCCTCCCGGCAGGCCGCCGCCACCGGGCTCGGCGCCGGGCTCTCGGCTCTGGTCTGCGGCCTGACCGTCGCGGCCGCCGCGCTCGTCGGCGTCCAGGCCGTACGGGACGGGCGGCTCGACGGGGTGGCCCTCGCGGTGGTCGTCCTGACCCCGCTGGCCGCCTTCGAGGCCGTGAACGGGCTTCCGCTCGCCGTCCAGTACCGGCAGCGCGTCAAGCGCAGCGCCGAGCGGGTCTTCGAGGTGCTGGACGCCCCCGTCCCCGTACACGAGCCGGAGACGCCCGCCGCTCCCCCGGCGAGCCCGTTCCCGCTGGAGCTGGCCGGGCTCTCCGCCCGGCACGCCGGGCAGCAGCGGCCCGCGCTGGACGGCTTCGCGCTCACCCTGGAGGCGGGGCGGCGGGTAGCGGTCGTCGGCGCCTCCGGCTCCGGCAAGACCACCCTCGCCCAGGTGCTGCTCCGCTTCCTGGACGTGGAGCAGGGCACGTACCGGATCGGCGGCGTGCCGGCCCGTGAGCTCGACGGCGACGCGGTCCGGCGGTTCGTCGGCCTCTGCGCCCAGGACGCCCACCTCTTCGACAGCTCCGTCCGCGAGAACCTGAGGCTCGCCAAGGTCGGGGCGGACGACGAGGAGCTGCGCGAGGCGCTGCGCCGGGCCCGGCTGCTCGACTGGGTCGACGGGCTGCCCGCCGGGCTCGACACCCTCGTGGGCGAGCACGGCTCGCAGCTCTCCGGCGGCCAGCGGCAGCGCCTCGCGCTCGCCCGGGCGCTCCTCGCCGACTTCCCGGTGCTCGTCCTCGACGAGCCCGCCGAGCACCTGGACCTGGCCACCGCCGACGCGCTCACCGACGACCTGCTCCGGGCCACCGAGGGCCGCACCACCGTCCTCATCACCCACCGGCTGCACGGTCTCGACGCCGTCGACGAGGTGGTGGTCCTCGACGAGGGCCGGACCGTGCAGCGCGGCCCGTACGCCGAGCTCGCGGTCGTGGACGGCCCGCTGCGGCGGATGCTGGAGCAGGAGCGGGAGACCGACCTGCTCGCCACGGCAGGGAGCTGAGTCGCGCATGACGGTGAGGCGGCGGACGTCCTCGGAGGCAGGCCGACTTTTCTCGCCAAATCGGACTTACTAGGCTCAAGCCCATGACCGCCGACGCGTCCGAGTCCTCGGACCCCCTGGAAGCCGCCACCCAGGCCACCCGCAGCCTCCAGGGGCTGTCCACGGAGCTCACGGCCCGCGTGCCGCAGCTCCTGGAGGCCATGCGCTCGGTCGGCACCGGGCTCGAACTCCACTCCACCCTCGACCGGATCTGCGAGACCGCCGCCGAACTCGCCGACGCCCATTACGCCGCGATCGGCGTCGTCGACGACGAGGGCGAGGGCCTGTCCGACTTCGTCACCTTCGGCGTCGGCGAGGACGTGGCCCGCCGGATCGGCCGGCGGCCCGACGGCCACGCGGGACTGCTCGGCGCGCTGATCCGCGACCCGCAGACGATCCGCCTCGCCGATCTGTCCACCGATCCGCGCTCGGCCGGCTTCCCGCCCGGGCATCCGCCGATGCGGAGCTTCCTCGGCGTCCCCATCCGGGTCCAGGGCGAGATCTTCGGCAACCTCTACCTCGCGGAGAAGCACGGCGGAGGCGAGTTCAACGACTACGACGTGCACATGGTCCGGGTCCTCGCCACCGAGGCCGGCATCGCGATCGGCAACGCCCGTCTGTACGAGGCGGCCCGGCAGCGCGAACGGTGGATCGACGGCTCGGTCGCCGTCACCACCGCGCTGCTCTCGGGCGGCGACGCGGACGACGCCCTCACGGTCGTCGCCGAACAGGCCCGCCGGCTCGCCGACGCGGACGCCGGGATCGTGCTCCTGCCCGCCGAGGACGGCGGCCTGGAGATCGTCGCCGTCTCCTCGCCCCGGCCCACGAAGTCGCTGGGCGTGGTGATCCCGCCCGAGAGCGCCGTCGTGAAGGAGCTCCTGGAGGGCGAGGCGGTCTTCGTGGCCGACGCCTCGACCGACCCGCGCATGATCAGCCGGCTGACGTCCACGTACGGACCGAGCATGATGCTGCCGCTGCAGAGCGGCGGACGGGTCCTCGGCGCGCTCGCCACGCCCCGGGTGCGGGGCGCCCGGCAGTTCACGGAGTCCGAGCGGACGCTCGCCACCCAGTTCGCCTCGCAGGCCGCCCTCGCCCTGATGATGGCCGACGCCCAGCGCGACCGGGAGCGGCTCGCCGTCTACGAGGACCGCGACCGGATCGCCCGCGACCTGCACGACCTGGTGATCCAGCGGCTCTTCGCCACCGGGATGATGCTGGAGAGCGCCCAGCGGAAGTCGATCGTGCCGGCGGTGCGCGAGGGCGTGGGCAAGGCCGTGGACGAGCTGGACGTCACCATCCAGGAGATCCGTACGGCGATCTTCGCGCTCCAGCAGGGCCCCGCCGAGGCCCCGTCGGGGCTGCGCACCCGTGTCCTGCGGGAGATCAACATGGCGGCCGTGCCGCTCGGCTTCAAGCCCGCGCACCGCTTCCTCGGCGCGATCGACTCGACGGTCGGCGAGCTCACCGGCAAGAACCTCATCGCCGCCCTGCGCGAGGCGCTCTCGAACGCCTTCCGGCACGCGGCCGCGAGCAGGATCGAGGTGGTCGTCGACGCCGGTGTGACGCTGCCCGACGGCTCCGCCGGGGTACGTCTGTCGGTCGCCGACGACGGCATCGGCCTCCCGGAGGGCGGCCGGCGCAGCGGCCTGCGCAATCTGGCCCGCCGGGCCGAGTCGCTGGGCGGCGCGAGCTGGTGCGACCCCGGCCTGGGCGAGGACGGCGGCGGGACGACGGTGGTGTGGGAGGCCCCGCTCTGACGGGTCGGTGGGAGGCCCCGCTCTGACGGGTCGGGGGGAGGCCCCGCTCTGACGGGTCGGGGGGAGGCCCCGCTCTGGGGGGTCAGACCTGCTGCGCCAGGGTTTCGGCGACGAGTTCCTCGATGACGACGGCGACCCCGTCCTCGTTGTTGCCGACCGTCCGGCCCGAGGCGGCGGTGATGACGTCGGGGTGTGCGTTGCCCATCGCGTAGGAGCGGCCGGCCCAGCTCAGCATCTCGATGTCGTTCGGCATGTCGCCGAAGGCGACGACCTCCTCGGCGCCGATGCCGCGCTCGGCGCAGCACAGGGCGAGCGTGGAGGCCTTGGAGACGCCGAGCGCGCTGATCTCGATGAGGGCGGTCGGGCTGGACCGGGTGAACGCGGCAAGGTGGCCCGCGGCCTCCCGTGCGATCGCGAGGAACACGTCGGGGTCGAGCTCGGGGTGCTGGGCGAGCAGCTTGAGCACCGGGGCGGCCGAGCCGGGCTTCTCCTCGAAGAGCAGCTTCTCGGCGGTGGCGACGGTGGCGCCGGGGTCGAGGAAGAACGGCGGGTACTGCGGCTCGTAGTGGATGCCGGTGGTGAGCTCGACGGCGAAGGACGTCCCCGGGGCGGCGGCGCGCAGCGCGCTGACGACGTCGAGCGCGACCGGGCGCTCCAGCGGGCGGACCTCCAGGAAGGTGCCGCCGGAGTGCAGGTCGACGACGGCGGCGCCGTTGGCGCAGATGGCCATGCCGTGTCCGTGGACGTGGTCGCTGACGACGTCCATCCAGCGGGCCGGGCGGCCGGTGACGAAGAAGACCTCGATCCCGGCCTGCTCGGCGGCCGCGAGGGCGGCGACCGTGCGCTCGGAGACGGACTTGTCGTCACGGAGCAGGGTGCCGTCGAGGTCGGTGGCGATCAGCCGGGCCACCGGGGCGGAAGGGCGCGGGGAACGGGGAGAGGTCACCGCACCATTCTTCCGTACCGGACGCACGGGCGTGCGAGGAGCCGCACATATGAGCCCGGCTTCTTGGCCAGGACGTGCGCTTGGGGTTTTCTTCCGCGGTGGTCTGAATTCGTCGAACGGCGTCGCAGCGCCGAGCAGCAGGGCCCGACTCCGGGCGTCCACCCGGGCTACCGGAACCTGCCGAAGCGCCAGGGTTGAGCGACGACCGGGGGGCGAAGAAGCGGGAACGGTCCGTCACGAAATGGCCGTAAACACCCGTTCGTTTTCGGCGTGACGGGGAAGACCCCTGGGAGCTGACGGCGTCTCCAGGGAGGGCGGGGCATGGTCGCGGGCCGGCGAAGCGAGGAGTGCGACTCCTGCGGTGCGCCGTACGGAACGTGGGTCGGGAGCCTCCGCATGGCCCTGTGCGCGGGGTGCGAGCGGGCCGGGGCGGCGCATCCCGTACGGGAGCCGGTGCTGGTGGGAGACGTCCTGGCGGGCCTGGCCGACCTCGTGGCACGGCCGACGCCCCGCGCACTCACCGCCGTGTCGGAGGCCACGCGCCCCGCAGCTGCCGTGCCTCAGCAGCGGGTGCCGTCCGCCGCGGGCCGTGAGACGGCGGCCTCCGCGGTCCCCGGGACGCCGTCCACCGCCGTCTGCGACCGGTGCGGGGCCCGGGCCGAGTGGCACCGGACGGTGCGCGGCCGCTGGGTCATGATCGAGCCCGCGGAGCAGACGGCCCGGCTCGTCCCGGCCGGCAGACGCTGGCGCATCGCGGGCGACGGGACCGCGGTCAACCTCGGCTCGGCCGTGCCGTCCGACACCTGCCGCGTCAGCCACTTCGACGTCTGCCCGGCCCGCCCCGCACCGGCCGACTCCCCGGTCCTGCTGGCCCTGTGGCGGAGCCACGCCCGCCGCACGGCCTGACCCGCCCCGGCGCGGGGCGCTTCGGTGACGCTCAGCCCAGCTGGGCGAGCGCCTCGGTGGCGATCTTCTCGAACGCCGTCTGGTCGGTGGCGAAGACGGAGTCCGCGACCGGCCAGTGGATCACGATCTCGGTGAAGCCGAGCTCGCGGTGGCGCCCGGCGAAGTCCACGAACGCGTCCACGGACTCCAGTGGCCCGTTCCGGTCCGGGGTGAAGCCGGTCAGCAGGATCTTGTCCAGCTCGGCGACGTCCCGCCCGGACTCGGCGCACGCCTTGGCGAGCTTCTCGACCTGGCCGCGCAGTGCGGCCACCGACTGCTCGGGGGTCCCCTCCTCGTACAGCTTCGGGTCGCCGGTCGTCACCCACGCCTGCCCGTACTTCGCGGCCAGCTTCAGCCCGCGCGGCCCGGTCGCCGCGACGCCGAACGGCAGCCGCGGGCGCTGGACGCAGCCTGGGATGTTCCGCACCTCGTCGGCCGAGTAGAACGCGCCGCGCTCCGACACGACGTCCTCGGTGAGCAGCCGGTCGAGCAGCGCCACGAACTCGCCGAACCGGTCGGCACGCTCCTTGGGCGTCCACGGCTCCTGCCCGAGCGCGGTGGCGTCGAAGCCGTTGCCGCCCGCGCCGATGCCGAGGGTGACCCGCCCGCCGGAGACGTCGTCCAGCGAGATGAGCTCCTTGGCCAGCGTCACCGGGTGACGGAAGTTCGGCGAGGTCACGAGGGTGCCGAGGCGGAGCCGCTCGGTGGCCGTCGCCGCCGCGGTGAGCGTGGGCAGCGCGCCGAACCACGGCCGGTCGCGGAAGGTGCGCCAGGACAGGTGGTCATAGGTGTACGCCGTGTGGAATCCCAGCTCCTCGGCGTGCCGCCACTTCTGGCGGCCTCCCTCGTGCCAGCGGTCGACGGGAAGGATCACGGTGCTCAGGCGCAGGCTCATGCACCCGAGCCTACGGCGGTCAGCGGACGCGGGCGCTCATCCAGGGGGTGAGGGTGGTCCCCGTGACGAGTTCCTTGTACGTCTCGTCGCCGGGAAGGGAGACGATCAGCCACCATCCGGGCGGGAAGAACCGGCCCTTCACGTGGGCGAGGCCGCCGTGGACGGAGCGGAGGAAGGCGGGGACGGCGTCGCGCGGCACGTCCGCGAACTCGATGCCGTCGACGGTGATCAGGGCGTCGTCCTCGGGGAAGACCTGGACGGTGACGGCGGGGGAGCCGCCCAGTTCGACATAGGCCTCGTGGGGCAGGGAGCCGTCCGGGTCCATGACGGTGAACGCGCCGGCCGAGGTGCGCCGGGACGTCCGGTCGGCGCCGATGTCGTCGGTCACCGTCATCTCCAGGCTGAACTCCCGGGCGACCTCACGGATCGCTCTGACGGCGGCTTCGGTGCTGGGCAGATGGGGGTGGGCCATGAAGCCGATCATGCCGCAGGCGCGGATCTGACCGGGCGTACGGCTCCGTCTCAGGACGGGAAGCGGAGGAACTCCGGCGGAACGGCGTCCGTCAGCCAGACCCCGTTGGCGCTCACGTGGAAGACGTGTCCGGCCCGTCGCATGGCTCCGGCGTCGACGCTCAGCACGACGGGCCGCCCCCGGCGCGCACCGACGCGGGTCGCCGTCTCCCGGTCGGGGGAGAGGTGCACGTGGTGGCGGGCCATGGGCCGCAGCCCCTCCGCCCGGATCGCGGGGAGCCGGGCCGCGACCGTACCGTGGTAGAGGTACGCGGGCGGTTCGGCGGCGGGCAGGTCCAGGTCGACGGCGACGGTGTGGCCCTGGCTGGCGCGGATGCGGGTGCCCTCGATCGCGAAGCGTTTCTTGTCGTTGGTCGCGACGACGTGGTCGAGCTCCTCGCGGGTGATCGGGAAGCCGTGCTCGGCGGCGGCCCTGAGCAGGGCGTCGATCTCGGTCCAGCCCTGGGCGTCGAGGACGAGTCCGATGCGCTCGGGCTGGTGGCGCAGATGCTTGGAGAGGTACTTCGACACCTTCACTGTGCGTGCTTGATTCATTCCGTCAGGATGCCGGAGCGTGAAACTCCTCACCATCGAATTCGAGCGCACAGGTTTGATCCACAACCAAAGGTGTTTATCCACAGGCCAGTTGGCGATTCTGTGGACAACTGGGCTGCGTTTTCAAGGTGATTGAGTAAGTTCGTTAGTTATCTGATGACTTGCCGCAAGAGCGTCCAATGTCCTTTTGCTGACCTCCCGTTCAGTGGCCGCCGCGATGAACGCCTCGACGCCTTCCGCGCCAACCAGGCTCTGAACGGCCCTTATCGTCCCCGCCGGGAGCGACACCGCACGCGGCTGATCGTCCTTCATGGCGGGCGCATCGGACGACAGGTGGATCTGGAGGTGACGGTTCGCCAGCAAGCGCATGGCGCGAGCCAGTTCGGCGTCCACCGTCTGCTGGGCGAGCGGGCGGAGCCGTCGCACCATCGTCGCCGCTTCGGTCGCGTCAGCGTCCGTCGGCGGCCGGTGCTCCAGGTACCGCGCGAAGACGTGCTCGGTCGTGAACTCCAGGAAACGAGAGGCGATGTGCTCGACCTGATCACGAAGTTCCCGCAGATGCCCGGTGATTGCGGACAGCGGAACCCCCGCTGCGTACAACTCGGCCGCCACCGCCAGCTCTTGCGGGCTCGGTACGAGGTACTCCTCGGTTTCCCGTCCCGGCAGACGCTCCAGTACGCCGAGCTCGACGGCCTCCCGGATGGCCTCCTCGTCCGGCGTTCCGCCGAAGCGGGCGTCCAGCTCGGCCCGGGAGATCCGATCCGCCTCCTCATCCGTCCACGGCCCGTCGACCTCCGCGACCAGGCCCAGCACCCCACCGAGTCCCCGGCCGGTGTCCCAGGCCTCCAGGAGCTCCTTGATCGAGGCCAGGGTGTAGCCCCGGTCGAGGAGGTCGGCGATCTGGTGGAGCCGCGCGAGGTGCGCGTCCCCGTACACGTTCGACCTGCCCCGCCGCTCCGGGCGGGGCAGCAGACCTCGGTCCTGGTAGGCGCGGATCGTCCGGACCGTGGCCCCGCTGTGATGGGCGAGATCCTCGATCCGGTACTCCGGCTGTGCTGACTGCTCGGACAAACCCGCTCCCACCGACCGCATCCTCCACCCCGCCGCCGCGGGGCCCCTCCTGCAAGGGATCGTACGACCGCCGGTCCCGGCCCGCTCCCCGCGATCCCGGCCCGGCCCGCTCCCCGCGATCCCGGCCCGGCCCGCTCCCCGCGATCGCGGCCGAGGCCCCCGCTACGCCGGCGGCTGCCAGCGGGCCAGTGCCCGCAGGGCCCCCGGGCTGAGGCGGGACAGGAAGTGGGCGCCCCGGGCCTCGGGTGTCACCGGGACGACGGCCCTGTCGTGCAGGACCGCCCCCAGGATCGCGTCCGCGACTCTCTCCGGCGGGTAGTTCCGCAGGCCGTACAGCCGGGAGGCCTTCTGCTGCCGGCGCTTCTCCTCCGCCGCGTCCGTGACCCCGGCGAACCGCGCGGTCGCCGTGATGTTGGTGTTGACGATGCCGGGGCATATCGCCGACACCCCGATGCCCTGGTCGGCCAGTTCGGCGCGGAGGCACTCGCTGAGCATCAGCACCGCCGCCTTCGACGTGCTGTACGCGGGCAGCGCCCGGGACGGCTGGAAGGCGGCCGCCGAGGCCGTGTTGACGATGTGGCCGCCCTGCCCGCGCGCGGTCATCTGCGCGCCGAAGAAACGGCAGCCGTGGATGACACCCCACAGGTTGACGTCCAGGACCCGCTTCCACTCCTCGGCCGAGGTCTCGAAGAAGGAGCCCGTGAGCCCGATGCCCGCGTTGTTGACCAGGACGTCGACGACGCCGTACTCGCTCGCCACCTTCCCGGCCAGCTTCTCCATCGCCTGCTCGTCGGCGACGTCCACCGCCTCGCCCCAGGCCTCCGGGGCGCCGATCAGACGCGCCATCTCGGCCGTGCGGGCCGCTCCCTCGGCGTCCCGGTCCACGGCCACCACCCGGGCGCCGGCCTCCGCGAAAGCGAAGGCGGTGGCCCGGCCGATGCCACTGGCGGCGCCGGTCACCAGGACGAGCTGCCCGCCGAACCGCTCCGCGTACTGCGGCTTCACACCGCTCTTCGCCGTCGTCGACGCCACGGGCTTCGGTGCCTTGGCCGCCGCGTCCTCGTTGGCCCGGACGAACTCGGCGATCCAGGCGGACAGCTGGTCCGGCCGGGTGCGCGGCACCCAGTGCTTGGCGGGCAGGGTGCGCCGGGTCAGGTCGGGCACCCAGGTGGCCAGGTCGTCGTAGAGCCGCTCGGAGAGGAAGGCGTCACCGGTCGGCGTGATCAGCTGCACGGGCGCGTGGGCGTACGCGTCGGGGCGCGGCCTGCCGAGCCGGGCCCGGACGTTGTCCCGGTAGAGCCAGGCCCCGTGCGCCGCGTCGCTCGGCAGCGAGGGCGTCGGGTAGTCGCCGGCCGGGACCTTCTCCAGCCGCTCCAGGAGCTTCGGCCAGCGCTTGCCGAGGGGCCCGCGCCAGGCGAGCTCCGGCAGCACGGGCGTGTGCAGCATGTACACGTACCAGGACTTGGCGCCCTGGCCGAGGAGCTGCCCGACCCGGCGCGGGGTGGGCCGGGTCATCCGCTGCTTGATCCAGTGCCCGAAGTGGTCGAGGGAGGGACCCGACATGGAGGTGAAGGAGGCGATCCGGCCCTCGGTGCGGGCGACGGTCACGAACTCCCAGGACTGGACCGAGCCCCAGTCGTGCCCGACGACGTGCACCGGCCGGTCCGGGCTGACGGCGTCGGCGACCGCGAGGAAGTCGTCCGTCAGCTTCTCCAGGGTGAAGCCGCCGCGCAGCGGGGCCGGAGCCGTCGACCGGCCGTGGCCCCGGACGTCGTACAGCACGACGTGGAAGTCCTCGGCCAGCCGGGGCGCGACCTCCGACCAGACCTCCTTGGAGTCCGGGTACCCGTGCACCAGGAGGACGGTCGGCCGGTCCGCGTCGCCGAGCTCGGCGACGCACAGCTCGATGCCGCCCGTCCGGACCCAGCGCTCCCGCGCTCCGTTCAGCCCCGCCATCAGACCGCCCCTTCGTTCCAGCGCCGCACGTGCGGCAGATCGTCGTCGAGCCAGAAAGCGCTCTGCTCGGGGTCCCGGGAGTCGGTGACGACCAGGATCTCCTCGAACTTCGCGCCCGTCCCCCGGAATCCGAGGTGCGGTTCGACCGCCCACAGCCCCGGCTTGGGCGGGTGGTCGGAGAACTTGTACGGCGACCAGAGCGGCGACCAGCCGTCCCGGTGCCCGTGCACGGCGTCGCTCGCGAGGCCCTTGAGCGACTGGGTGCCGAAGCCGAACAGGGTCGGCGCCCAGCGACGCTCCTTCACCCGGTCGATCTTGTGGGCGATGACGCCGAAGGGATAGGCCCGGTGCCGGTTCGCGTACCCCTGGCGGACCATGAGCCGGTCCACGTCCCCGTATATCTCGCGCAGCGTGCGTCGCTCGCGGACCTCGCGCAGGATCAGCTCGCGGTGCGCCTGAAGGTCGGCGAGCAGCTTGTCGTGCAGGGGGTTGAGGCCCAGGCAGCCGCTGTAGCCGATGTCGGCCGTGTAGCCCTTGTAGACCGGTGCCATGTCGAGGATGAACGGCATCCCCGCCTCCAGGCGCCGGTTCGTGGGGAAGAACTGCAGCGGGATCTTGAAGTCCACGAAGGCCGTGCGGTCCCCGAACCAGGCGAACGGCCGGTGGAACCAGTCCCGCACCCCCCGCTCGTACAGCCACTCGCGCTGCATCCGGGCGGCCTCGCGCTCGGTCACGCCCGGCTTGAGCTGGGCCGCGACGGCTTCCGCGCACTCGTAGGAGAGCCGCTGTACTTCCCTGAACCCCCGCAGCTCCGCGGAGAGTTCGCCTGTCACTGCTGAGGCCATGCCACCCGCCGTCCCGTGTGAGCGCCCGGCTGCGCTACGCGTCCGTAACTTGACACCGATGAATGTGACAATGCCCGGCGGCTGCGTCAAGGGGTCGGACGCCGACCCTGTGGAAAAGTCCGGGGAACGACCGGCCGAGGTCCTGGGAAAGAGACTTTCGTCTCGACGCCCTTACCGGCTTGTACTCCTGAAGTGGGAGAAGGATCGAGCCGTTGGTCTGACGACTGCTGTGGCGCACGCCACTACCGTCGAAGCGTGACTGTGATCGCCACCGAAAGCCTCAGCAAGCGGTTCCCCCGGGTGACCGCTCTCGACCGGCTCTCCCTGGACATCGGGCCCGGTGTGACCGGACTGGTGGGTGCCAACGGAGCCGGCAAGTCCACGATGATCAAGATCCTGCTCGGGCTGTCCCCCGCCACGGAGGGCAGCGCCCAGGTCCTGGGCCTCGACGTCAGGACCCACGGCCCCGAGATCCGTGAGCGCGTCGGGTACATGCCCGAGCACGACTGCCTCCCGCCCGACGTCTCGGCCACCGAGTTCGTCGTCCACATGGCGCGGATGTCCGGGCTGCCCGCGACCGCCGCCCGCGAGCGGACCGCCGACACCCTGCGCCACGTCGGCCTGTACGAGGAGCGCTACCGCCCGATCGGCGGCTACTCGACGGGCATGAAGCAGCGGGTGAAGCTGGCCCAGGCGCTCGTCCACGACCCGAAGCTGGTCCTCCTCGACGAGCCGACCAACGGCCTCGACCCGGTCGGCCGGGACGAGATGCTCGGACTGATCCGCCGGGTCTGGACCGACTTCGGCATCTCCGTCCTCGTCACCTCGCACCTCCTGGGCGAGCTGGAGCGCACCTGCGACCACGTCGTCGTCATCGACGGCGGCCGGCTGCTCCGCTCCAGCTCCACCAGCGACTTCACCCGGACCACCACGACGCTCGCCGTCGAGGTCACCGACTCCGACGCGCACCCCGACGGCACGCGTGCGCTCCGCGACGCGCTGGCCGCCGCCGGTGTGTCGATCCACCCGGGCGTGGAGGACGGTCTGCCGGGCGCCGGCCACATCCTGCTCCTGGAGACGTCCGGCGAGGAGACGTACGACCTCGTGCGGGACACCGTCGCCGGCCTCGGCCTCGGTCTCGTCCGGATGGAACAGCGCCGTCACCACATCGCCGAGGTCTTCAAGGCGACGGACCAGGAGGAGGTGCCGGCTCGATGAGCACCCAGGCCCCCGACACCACCCAGATCCACAACATCGGCTACCGGTCCTACGACGGACCGCGGCTCGGCAGGGCGTACGCGCGCAGGTCGCTGTTCTCGCAGTCGCTGCGCGGCGCGTACGGCCTGGGCCGCAGCGCCAAGTCCAAGGTGCTGCCGATGCTGCTCTTCGCGGTGATGTGCGTCCCGGCGCTGATCATCGTCGCCATCTCGGTGTACACCAAGGCCGACAAGCTCTTCGTGGAGTACACCCAGTACGCGATCTTCCTCCAGCTCGTCATCGCCGTCTTCCTGGCCTCCCAGGCCCCGCAGTCGGTCTCCCGCGACCTGAGGTTCCGCACGGTCCCGCTGTACTTCTCGCGGCCGATCGAGCGCGTGGACTACGTGCTCGCCAAGTTCGGCGCGATGGCCTCGGCACTCTTCGTCCTCACCGCCGCCCCGCTGCTGATCCTGTGGATCGGCTCGATGCTGGCCAAGATGGACTTCGCCGAGCAGGCCAAGCTGTTCGGCCAGGGCATCGTCTCGGTCGCGATCCTGTCGGTGCTGTTCGGCGGCATCGGCCTGGTCATGGCCGCGCTCACCCCGCGCCGCGGCTTCGGAGTCGCCGCCGTGATCGCCGTCCTCACCATCTCGTACGGCGCGGTGTCCACCCTCCAGGGCATCTCCTACGCCACCGAGAACACCGGCGCCATCGTCTGGCTCGGCCTCTTCTCCCCCCTCACCCTCGTCATCGGCCTGCAGAACGCCTTCCTCGGCGCTCCCGCCTCCTTCCCCGGCGAGATGGAGGTCGGGGCCGGCACCGGCGTGGTCTACCTGCTGGTCATCCTCGGTCTCGTCGCCGGCTGCTACGGCATCCTGATGGCCCGTTACCGAAAGGTCGGACTGTGAGTACCTTGCACATCGACCATGTCTCGCGCTGGTTCGGAAACGTGGTGGCGGTCAACGACGTCACGATGTCGATCGGCCCCGGTGTCACGGGCCTCCTCGGCCCCAACGGCGCCGGGAAGTCCACCCTCATCAACATGATGGGCGGCTTCCTCGACCCCTCCACCGGCAGCGTGACCCTCGACGGCGCGCCGGTCTGGCGCAACGAGTCCGTCTACCGGTCCATCGGCGTCGTCCCCGAGCGGGAGGCGATGTACGACTTCCTCACCGGCCGCGAGTTCGTCGTGGCCAACGCGGAGCTCCAGGGCCTCGGCGCGGCGGAGGCCCAGCGGGCCCTGGCGACCGTCGAGATGGAGTACGCGCAGGACCGGAAGATCTCCACGTACAGCAAGGGCATGCGGCAGCGCGTGAAGATGGCCTCGGCCCTCGTCCACGAGCCGTCCGTGCTGCTGCTCGACGAGCCGTTCAACGGCATGGACCCGCGCCAGCGCATGCAGCTGATGGAACTGCTGCGGCGGATGGGCGCGGACGGGCGCACGGTCCTGTTCTCCTCGCACATCCTGGAGGAGGTCGAGCAGCTCGCCTCCCACATCGAGGTGATCGTGGCCGGACGGCACGCCGCCTCCGGCGACTTCCGGCGGATCCGCCGACTGATGACCGACCGGCCGCACCGCTATCTGATCCGCTCCAGCGACGACCGGGCGCTCGCCGCCGCGCTGATCGCCGACCCGTCCACGGCCGGCATCGAGGTCGACGCGGTGGACGGCGGACTGCGGATCCAGGCGGTCGACTTCGGACGGTTCACCGAGCTGCTGCCGAAGGTCGCACGGGAGCGGGGCATCCGGCTCCTGACGGTCTCGCCCTCCGACGAGTCCCTCGAATCCGTCTTCTCGTATCTCGTCGCGGCCTGAAAGGAGTACGACCCCGATGTACGACCCCACCGTCGCCCGGCTCACCTACCGGGCTCTTCTCGGCCGCCGGCGGGCGGCGATCCTCTTCCTCCTGCCCGGTCTGCTCGTGCTCATCGCCGCGGCCGTCCGTGTGCTCAACGGCGCGGACGACCAGGTCGCGGCCGACCTCCTCGGCGGCTTCGCGCTCGCCACGATGGTCCCGCTGATCGGCGTCATCGCCGGCACGGGCGCGATCGGCCCGGAGATCGACGACGGCTCCATCGTCTACCTGCTGTCGAAGCCGGTGAAGCGGTCGACGATCATCACGACCAAGCTGATCGTGGCCATCGCCGTCACCATGGTCTTCTCGGCCGTCCCGACGCTGATCGCCGGCTTCATCCTCAACGGCAACGGCCAGCAGGTCGCCGTCGCCTACACGGTGGCCGCGCTCGTCGCGTCCATCGCCTACAGCGCCCTGTTCCTGCTGCTGGGCACGATCAGCCGGCACGCCGTGGTGATCGGCCTTGTCTACGCCCTGGTGTGGGAGGCCCTCTTCGGCTCCCTGATCTCGGGCGCACGGACCCTGAGCGTCCAGCAGTGGGCGCTGGCCCTCGCGGAGAAGGTCACGGGCGACGGCCTGGTCACCTCCGAGGTCGGGCTCACGACCGCGGTGACGCTCCTGGTGGCGGTCACGGTCGCGGCCACCTGGTTCGCCGGCCACAAGCTGCGCAGACTCACCCTGGCCGGCGAGGAGTAGGAAGAACCACAGACACAGACGGAAGCGGTACGGCTCCGAGGATCGTCGCCCGGAACCGGGAGGCCCGCCCCGAGCCGTACCGCCCCCGCCCTCGTGTCAGACCGTCCGGTCCCGGGCCGCGAGCAGACCGACGGCGAAAGCCGCCGCGCAGACGCCGAGGACCACGCAGATCGGCAGGGTCCAGGAGCCGGTGGCCTGGTGCAGGGCGCCGGCCGCCAGCGGCCCCGCGGCGGCCATCAGATAGCCGACCGTCTGGGCCATCCCGGACAGCCTGGCCGCGGTCACCGCGTCCCCGGAGCGCAGCACGATCAGGGTCAGGGCGAGGCCGACGGCACCGCCCTGACCGACGCCCAGGACCGCCGACCAGAGCCAGGCACCCGCCACCGGCGCCACCATCAGTCCCGCGTAACCGGCCGCGACCAGCGTCGTGACCAGGGCGATCAGCGGGCGCTGGCTGCGCATCCGGCCGGCGAGCAGGGGCACCGCGAAGGCGCCGGCGACCTGGATCAGGTTGTTGAAGGCGAAGATCACGCCGGCCGTGGAGCGGCTCATCCCGTGGTCGGTGAAGATCGTCGGCATCCAGGCGATCAGCACGTACGACCAGAGCGACTGCAGGCCCATGAACAGGGTGACCTGCCAGGCGAGCGCCGAGCGCCAGACGCTCACCGCGCGGGCGCCGACGGCCGGGACGGCCCGTACCCCGTGTCCCGTCCGGCCGCGGGCGATCAGTACCTGAGGAAGCCAGGCGAGGGCCGCGACCGCGGCGAGCAGCGACCAGAAGCCGAGGGAGGCCTCCCAGCCGCCGCCCAGGGCCTTCTCCAGCGGGACCGCGGCCGCTGCGGCGACCGTCGCACCGGCGATCATCGCGCCCGTGTAGACCGAGGTCATCGACGCCGCCCGGTCCGGGAAGTCACGCTTGATCAGGCCCGGCATCAACACGTTGAGCAGGGCGATCGCGGTGCCGACGAGGACCCCGCCGGCGTACAGCGCGTACACGGACGGCAGCACGCGCGCGAGGATGCCGACGCCGAGCAGCAGGAGCGCCGCGAACAGCACGCGTTCGGCGCCGAAGCGGCGGCCGAGCCACGGCGCCACCAGGGCGCCCAGGCCGAGGAACAGCACCGGCACCGAGGTCACGAGCGAGCTCGCGGTCGCCGAGAGGCCGAAAGCGGCGGATATCTCGCCGACCAGCGGCGCCACGCTCGCGAGCGCGACCCGCATGTTGAGCGAGGCCAGCACGATGCCGGCCAGGAGCACCGCCGGGTGGGCGAGCAGGGCGCGCCGGGCCGCCGCCCCCTCGGCCGCGGGCCGGACCCCGGCCTCGGCGTCGACGAGTACGCGGGTCTCTTCTTCCACGGGAGTCCGGGAGTTCATCAGGAGCGCTCCGTCAGCGCCGCGACCGTCTCCATCGGCACCCTCAGCAGCTCGCGGGCCTGCCGCTCGGCCGCCTCCGGGTCGCCGGCCTCGACGGCCGCCACCAGGGCCTCGTGGGCGTCGATGTCGACGGGGGGCATCTCGCGGTCGCCGAGGGCCTCGACCAGGACCTCGTGCACCTGCGCGGAGAAGAAGCGGTACACCTCGACGAAGGCGGCGTTGTGGGTGGCGGCCACGACCGCGAGGTGGAAGGCGAGGTCCGCGTCGGCGTCCCGGTCGCCCTCCTCCCGCAGGGTGGTCAGGGCGGCCCGCAGCCGCAGCAGGTCGTGGGTGTCGCGGCGGGCTGCCGCCAGCCGGGCGGCCTCGGCCTCCAGGGCGACCCGCAGTTCGAGGACGTCGGCCGCACCCGCGTGGCGGACCCCGTGCAGCACGGCGGCCGGGTCGGCGGTCGACCTGACGAAGGTGCCGTTGCCCTGCCGGGACTCCAGGAGACCGGCGTGGACGAGGACCCGGACCGCCTCGCGGACGGTGTTGCGGCCCACGCCGAGCTGCTGCGCCAGCTCGTGCTCGGTCGGGATGCGGTCGCCGACCGCCCACTCCCCGTCGCTCAGCTGTGTGCGCAGCTGTTCCACCACGGAGTCCACCAGCGAGGTCCGTCCCGCCGCCTTGAGTGCCATCGAAATCACCTATTCGCCCGGTTGCCCAGTCATCCTACAAGTGACGTCCCTCGCCTCCCCGGCCGGGCCGCAGCGACCGGACTACTGTGGGCTCGTACGTGTGCCGAACACCCTCACCACCCTCGGGAGTCAGTCATGTCAGACCGCTTCGACGTCGTCGTACTCGGAGCTGGCCCCGGCGGCTACGTCGCCGCCATCCGCGCCGCCCAGCTGGGCAAGCGGGTCGCGGTCGTCGAGGAGAAGTACTGGGGCGGTGTCTGCCTGAACGTCGGCTGCATCCCCACCAAGGCGCTGCTGCGCAACGCCGAACTCGCCCACATCTTCAACCACGAGGCGAAGACCTTCGGCATCAAGGTCGACGGCACGGTCTCCTTCGACTACGGCGAGGCCTTCCGTCGCAGCCGCACGGTCGCGGACGGCCGCGTCAAGGGCGTCCACTTCCTGATGAAGAAGAACGGCATCACGGAGTTCGACGGCCGGGGCTCCTTCGTCGACGCCCACACCCTCCAGGTGGCGAAGTCCGACGGCACCACGCAGACGATCACGTTCGACAACTGCATCATCGCCACCGGCGCCACCCCGCGTCTGCTCCCGGGCACGGCCCTCAGCGACCGCGTGGTCTCGTACGAGCAGCAGATCCTCGCCGAGGACGCCCCGAAGTCGATCGTCATCGCCGGCGCCGGCGCGATCGGCATCGAGTTCGCGTACGTGCTGAACAACTACGGCACCAAGGTCACCATCGTCGAGTTCCTCGACCGGATGGCCCCGCTGGAGGACGAGGAGGTGTCCAAGGAGCTCGCGAAGCAGTACCGCAAGCTCGGCATCGACGTCCTCACCTCCACCCGCGTCGACGCGATCGACGAGTCCGGCCCGCAGGTCCGCGTCACGGTCACCGCCAAGGACGGCACGCAGAAGGTCCTGGAGGCCGACAAGGTCCTGCAGGCCATCGGCTTCGCGCCGAACGTCTCCGGCTACGGCCTGGAGAACACCGGCGTCGCCCTCACCGAGCGCGGCGCGATCGACGTCGACGGCCGTGCCCGCACCTCCGTGCCGCACATCTACGCCATCGGTGACGTCACCGCGAAGCTGATGCTCGCGCACACCGCCGAGGCCATGGGCGTCATCGCCGCCGAGACCATCGCGGACGCCGAGACCATGGAACTCGACTACGTGATGATCCCGCGCGCGACCTACTGCCAGCCGCAGATCGCCAGCTTCGGCTACACCGAGGCGCAAGCCCGCGAGAAGGGCTACGACGTCAAGGTCGCCAAGTTCCCGTTCATGGCGAACGGCAAGGCGCACGGCCTCGGCGACTCGACCGGCTTCGTCAAGATCGTCGCCGACGCCAAGTACGGCGAGATCGTCGGCGCCCACCTGATCGGCCCCGACGTCACCGAGCTGCTGCCCGAGCTGACGCTGGCCCAGCAGTGGGACCTCACGGTCCACGAGGTCGCCCGGAACGTGCACGCGCACCCGACCCTGGGCGAGGCCGTGAAGGAAGCGATCCACGGTATTGCGGGACACATGATCAATTTCTGAGGTTTCTCCCGGCTTCGGGTGATAGGCACTGAAAGGTGCCGAGCAGAACCTCCCCGGGTGGCGAACCGTCCCGGCCGATCAGGTCGTGGGTGCGTTCGTCACCCGGTACGCATGTGTGGCTGGCGGTCATCGCGATCACCAGCCTCGTCATCGCGCTCGCCCCCCACGGCCTGGAGACTTATCTCCTCCACCGCAACAGCAGCAATCTCCACCAGCTCGCACACCACCCCATGCGGGCCCTGCTCGGCAGCGCGTTCTGGATCGAGAACCCGGCCGACCTCCTGCTCTACGCGGTGCTCTTCGAGGTCATCCACGCCCCCGTGGAACGCTGGCTCGGCACCCCGAAGTGGCTCTTCACCGTCGCCACCGCCCACATCGCCGCCACGCTCATCAGCCAGCAGGTCGTCCTCGTGGCCATCCGGCTGCACGACGTGCCGCGCAGCATGGCGCACGTCGTCGACATCGGGGTCAGCTACGGCCTCGCCGCCTGCGCCGGAATCCTGACCTACCGGCTTCCCAAGCCCTGGCGCCTGCTCTACCTGCCCGCGGTCCTGGCGTTCTTCCTCGTACCGCTCGTCACCGACCGCACGTACACCGACCTCGGCCACGCGATCTCCCTCGCGATCGGCCTGGTCTGCTACCCGCTGACGCGCGGAAAACCGGTCGCCCCCGAACGGCCGCCCGTCGCACACTAGTTGTACGGGGGACACGGGGGATCTCCCGGGTGCGGCCGCTTCGAGCGCGCGGACCTCCGGTCCGCGCGGGCCGCGAACCCGCGAAGGCCCGCTCCCCCCAAGGAGCGGGCCTTCGTGCGGAACTCGGCAGGTCAGCCTGCCAGCAGGCGCTCCAGGACGAGCGCGATGCCGTCCTCCTCGTTCGAGGCGGTCACCTCGTCGGCCACCGCCCGCAGCTCCTCGTGCGCGTTGCCCATGGCCACGCCGTGCGCCGCCCAGCCGAACATCGGGATGTCGTTGGGCATGTCGCCGAAGGCGATCGTCTCCGCGGCCTTCACACCGAGCCGGCGCGCCGCGAGCGACAGGCCGGTCGCCTTGCTCAGGCCGAGCGGAAGGATCTCCACGATGCCGGGCCCCGCCATGACGACGTCGACGAGCCCGCCGACCGTCTCGCGTGCGGCCCGGGTCAGCTCGTCGTCGCTCAGCGTCGGATGCTGGACGTACAGCTTGGTCAGCGGCGCCGACCACAGCTCCGCCGGGTCCTCGTACGCCACGTACGGCAGCGGCCCCTCCTGGGCCCGGTAACCGGGGCCCATCAGGACCTCGCCGTCCAGACCGTCACGGCTGGCGGCCAGCGCCAGCGGGCCCACCTCCGCCTCGATCTTGGAGAGGGCGAGCCCCGCGAGCTGCCGGTCCAGGGTCAGCGAGGTCAGCAGCCGGTGCTCACCGGCGTGGTAGACCTGCGCGCCCTGCCCGCACACCGCGATCCCCTGGTAGCCGAGGTCGTCGAGGATGTGCCGGGTCCAGGGCACCGCCCGGCCGGTGACCACGATGTGCGCGGCACCCGCCGCCGTCACGGCGGCGAGCGCGTCCCGCGTGCGGTCCGAGACGGACTCGTCGGCCCGCAGGAGCGTGCCGTCGAGGTCCGTCGCGACCAGGCGGTAGGGGAAGGAGCTCACTTGGCGATCGGCTCCAGGACCTCACGGCCGCCGAGGTACGGGCGGAGGATCTCGGGCACGCGCACCGAGCCGTCGGCCAGCTGGTGGTTCTCGAGGATCGCCACGATGGTGCGCGGTACGGCGCACAGCGTGCCGTTGAGGGTGGCCAGCGGCTGCACCGTCTTCTTGCCGTTCTGCTCGTCGCGCATGCGGACGGAGAGCCGGCGGGCCTGGAAGCTGTCGCAGTTCGACGCCGAGGTCAGCTCGCGGTACTTGCCCTGGGTCGGGATCCACGCCTCGCAGTCGTACTTGCGGGAGGCGGAGGCGCCGAGGTCACCGGTGGCGACGTCGATGACCTGGAACGGCAGCTCCAGGGAGGTCAGCCACTGCTTCTCCCACTCAAGGAGCCGCTTGTGCTCGTTCTCCGCGTCCTCGGGCGCGACGTACGAGAACATCTCGACCTTGTCGAACTGGTGGACGCGGAAGATGCCCCGGGTGTCCTTGCCGTACGTGCCGGCCTCGCGGCGGAAGCAGGGCGAGAAGCCCGCGTACCGCAGCGGCAGCTTGTCGGCCTCGATGATCTCGTCCATGTGGTACGCGGCGAGGGGCACCTCGGACGTGCCGACGAGGTAGTAGTCGTCCTTCTCCAGGTGGTACACGTTCTCCGCGGCCTGGCCGAGGAAGCCGGTGCCCTCCATGGCGCGCGGACGGACCAGCGCCGGGGTCAGCATGGGGATGAAGCCGGCCTCGGTGGCCTGGGCGATCGCGGCGTTGACCAGGGCGAGCTCCAGGAGCGCGCCGACACCGGTCAGGTAGTAGAAGCGCGAGCCGGAGACCTTGGCGCCCCGCTCGACGTCGATGGCGCCGAGCGCCTCGCCCAGCTCCAGGTGGTCCTTGGGCTCGAAGCCCTCGGCCGCGAAGTCGCGGATGGTGCCGTGCGTCTCGAGGACGACGAAGTCCTCCTCGCCGCCGACCGGGACGTCCTGGTGGACGATGTTGCCGAGCTGGAGCAGCAGCGCGCGGGCCGTCTCGTCGGCCTCGTTCTGCTCGGCCTCGGCGGCCTTGACGTCGGTCTTGAGCTGCTCGGCCTTCTGCAGGAGCTCGGCGCGCTCCTCGGGGGAGGCCTTGGGGATCAGCTTGCCGAGCGCCTTCTGCTCGGATCGGAGCTCGTCGAAGCGGACGCCGGACGACCTGCGCCGCTCATCGGCGGAGAGCAGGGCGTCGACGAGCGCGACGTCCTCTCCACGGGCGCGCTGGGAGGCGCGAACACGGTCGGGGTCCTCACGGAGCAGGCGAAGGTCAATCACCCCACCAGGCTACCGGTGCGCGTTCGCGTGCCCCCACCGGATAAGGGTGCGCGTGTTGTTTCGCCCGAATTGAGAGGCGTGGAAAGGGGGATGACCTGCCGCCCCCATTCACTTATCCACAGGCTGTGCGGAAGATCTGTGGACTACGGAGAAGATCACGGGGATTTCCCTCATCGTCCCTGGGAATTCCGTGATCAAACACCATTGACGCACTCATTTGGGTGGGAATTGCTCGCTCCAACGAGTGGGTCCGCAGAAGGGCGCTGACGAGGGCGTCAGCGGGGTGCTGTGGATGGCGCACGGAGTGGCGGGGGGTGAGTGGGGCGATTTGTCGACCTTGTCTCGGTGCGGTGTCGACTTGTCCCCAGGTCTCGACGGACCCTGTGGATAACCTCTGTGGGTAACTGAAAAGTATGCAGGTAGGACTAGTGGTTCGTACCTGTGGACGAACGCTCCCACCGCCGGGAGCGTTCGGTCACCATCGGATCAGGCCCGACCGTCCTGGGCCCTCGCCAGCCAGTCGGAGGCCTCCATGAACTCCACGTCCGAAGTCCCGCGCCGCAGCGCCCGCACGTCCTGAACCGCGACGCCCGCCCGCGGGTACGAGCCGAGGAACCGCACGTTGGGGCAGATCCGCTTGAGGCCCATCAGCGCCTCGCCCACCCGCCGGTCCGCGATATGGCCCTCCGCGTCCACGGCGAAGCAGTAGTTCCCGATCCCCGCTCCCGTGGGCCGGGACTGGATCAGCATCAGGTTCACCCCGCGCACCGCGAATTCCTGGAGCAGTTCGAGGAGGGCACCCGGATGATCGTCACCCAGCCACAGCACCACCGAGGTCTTGTCCGCGCCCGTCGGGGCCGCAGGCCGGGCCGGCCGGCCCACCAGCACGAACCGGGTCTCCGCGTTCTCGGCGTCGTGGATCTCGGTGACCAGCGCCTCGAGGCCGTACGTCGCCGCCGCGAACTCCCCCGCGAAGGCGGCGTCGAAGCGGCCCTCCTGCACCAGGCGCGCCCCGTCCGCGTTCGAGGCCGCCGACTCCCACACCGCCTCGGGCAGGTGCGCCCGCAGCCAGTTCCGGACCTGCGGCTGGGCCACCGGGTGGCCCGTGACCGTCTTGATCTCCGAGAGCTTGGTCCCCGGCCGCACGAGCAGCGCGAAGGCGATCGGGAGGAGCACCTCGCGGTAGATCATCAGCGGCTCGCCGGAGGCCAGCTCGTCCAGGGTCGCGGTCACCCCGCCCTCGACCGAGTTCTCGATCGGTACGAGCGCGGCGGCGGCCTCCCCGTTCCGTACGGCGTCGAGGGCGGCCGGGACCGAAACCATGGGGACGAGTTCCCGCGTCGCGGCCTCCGGCAGCGTGCGCAGCGCCGCTTCGGTGAAGGTGCCTTCGGGGCCGAGATAGGTGAACCGGGTGGCGGACATACCGTCACCCTAATGGTCGGCGGGGGAGCGAGCGGCCGTCCGAGCGGGGGCTCTCACCCCTCGGACGGATGCTCGTCCGGGCCGGGACCGTCAGGCCTCCAGCAGGCGCTGGCCCACGTACTCGCCCTCGGCGGGGCCGCCCGGGACGGCGAAGAGCCCGCTCGCCTCGTGGCGGATGAAAGCGGACAGCGCGTCGCCCCGGTCGAGCTTGCGCTGCACCGGGACGAAGCCCCTGAGCGGGTCCGCCTGCCAGCAGACGAAGAGCAGGCCCGCGTCAGGGGTCCCGTCCGGACCGATCCCGTCGTGGAAGGAGAACGGCCTGCGCAGCATCGCCGCCCCGCCGTTCTGTTCGGGGGCGGAGATCCGGGAGTGGGCGTTGCTCGGGATGACCGGCTTGCCGTCCGGACCGAGCTTGTTCAGGTCGAGCTCGGTGGTCTCGGAGCCGCCGGTGAGCGGCGCTCCGTCGGACTTCCGGCGCCCGATCACCTTCTCCTGCCGGTCCAGCGGCAGCTTCTCCCAGTCGTCGAGCAGCATCCGGATCCGGCGCACCACCGCGTACGAGCCGCCGGCCATCCACTCCTGCGCGCCGCCGGCCCCGGCCGGGACGAAGATCCGCCGGTCGAAGTCGGGGTCGGTGGGCTTCGGGTTGCCCGTGCCGTCGACCTGGCCCATCAGATTGCGGGCGGTCATCGGCTTCGCGGTGGCACCGGCCGAGCGGTTGAAGCCGTTCATCTGCCAGCGCACCCGGGCCGCGTCCCCGGCGTCCTTCTGGACGGCGCGCAGCGCGTGGAAGGCGACGAGCGCGTCGTCGGCACCGATCTGCACCCACAGATCGCCCTCGGAGCGGCGGGGGTCCAGGGCGTCCGAGGAGAACGCGGGCAGCGGGTCGAGTCCGGCGGGGCGGCGCGAGGCCAGTCCGGTGCGGTCGAAGAAGGTACGGCCGAAGCCGAAGGTGACCGTGAGGGAGGAGGGGCCCGCGTCGAGCGCGATACCCGTGTCCCCGGCCGGCGCCTTGCCCGCCATCAGCGCCTTCGCCGTGGCCGACCAGCGGCGCAGCAGGGCGGCGGCCTCCTTGCGGCCGGCGCCTGGGGCGAGGTCGAAGGCGATCAGATGCCCCCGGGACTGGAGGGGGGTGGTGATGCCGGCCTGATGTTTCCCGTGAAACATCACCGCGGTCGAGCCGACCGTGGTCAGCGCCGGGGCGCCGGAGGCTCCGCCACCGGCGGTGTCGTCGCCGGACAGGGCCGCGGAGATTCCGGCGCCGCCGGCCGCGCCGACGACGAGGCCGGCCGCGCCCGCCGCGCCGACGGTGCCGAGCAGGCGCCGGCGGGAGAGGTCGATGTTGTCGCTGTCGGTCACTGGGCTCAGCCGATCTTCACGTTCTTGTCGATGGTGGTCTGGTCGATCTCGGAGGTACGGACGGTCACCTGGATCTTCCATTCGCCGGGCATGGGGATCTGGACGCCGCTCGCGCTCCAGTGTCCGGTCTGGATCCGGTCGGGGGCGACGGGCAGCGGGCCGACGTCCTTCGCCTCCAGGGTGAGGGCGACCTTGATCTCGGGGACGTCCAGCGGTTTGCCGTTGGGGCGCTCGACGAAGATGTGGAGCGCGTTGGCGCCGGTGCGTCCGGGGTCGAGGCTGAGACGGACGACGCCCTTGCCGTCGACGCCGCCGGTGTCGAAGGGCAGCCGGATGTCGACGGGCCGGTCGGGCACGGCGGCCGGGCCGGAGGCGGAGGTGGCACGGCCGGCCTCCTCCTCGGTGCGGCCGGGCTCGGTCGAGGTGAGCACGGTCGTCACGGCGAGGAGGACGACGGCGACGGCGGCCTCGGTCAGCACCGAGCGGCGCAGACCGGCCCGCTCGGGGTCGGCGTCCCGCTCCCGCTTGCGCCGGGCGGTGGCGACGGCGGCCCGCTGCCGGGCGAGCTGCGCGGCCCGCTCGGGGTCCGCCGTTTCGGAGGGCGCGTCCGCGTCCTCGGAAGCTGCGGCTTCCAGGGGCTCCGGGGCCGTCTCGTCCGCGCTCTCGTCCTCCTCCCGTGGCGCCGGGTCCGCCAGGCGTCGGGTCCAGCGGCGGGAGACCCAGGCGATCCCGATGAGGACCGCCATGAGACCGATCTTCACCAGGAGCAGCTGGCCGTACCGGGTCCCGGTCAGCGCGGACCAGGAGCCGACCTGGCGCCAGGACTGGTAGAGCCCGGTGGCCGCGAGGACGGCCACGGAGCCGAAGGCCACCTTGGAGAAGCGCTCGACGGCCGAGCGTTCGACGGACGGCGCCCGGTAGAGGGCGACGAGGAGCACGGTGAGGCCGCCGAGCCAGGCGGCGACGGCGAGGAGGTGCAGGATGTCGACGGGCATGGCGATGCCGGGCTGGAGACCGGTCGAGGCGTGCTCGGCCAGGGCCCAGGTGCCGGCGATGCCGGCGGCGACGACGGTGCCGCCGAGGCCGAGTCCGAAGGCGAGGTCCTTCTTCTCCTTCGGGTCGGTGCGGCGGGCGTAGGCGCCGAAGAGGACCGCCACGAAGAGCGCGGCCGCGCCGAGGAGCAGCAGCCGGGAGGTGAGCGCGGCGCCGGTCTTCGTCTCCAGGACGGCCTTCAGACCGGCGAGGTCGAAGGCGTCGGAGAGGTCCCCGGAGCCTGTGTACGGGCTGCGCAGGAGCAGCATCGCGAGGGTGGCGGCGGTGAGGGTCAGCCAGCCGCGGACGACCGTCTGCTGGACGGGGCGGACGCTCGCGCCGTGCGGCCAGCAGGCCAGGACGAAGGCGCCGCCGCCGACGAGGACGGCGAATCCGGCGTACGAGAGGTAGCGGGCGATGCCGTAGAGGGCGCCGACGAGGCCGCCGCCGGGCGCCTGGTCGGGCAGGGCGACGGAGGTCTGGGAGGGGGCTCCGATGGAGAAGGTGAAGGCACCGGCGACGGGGTGGCTGTCGGAGGAGACGGCCTGCCAGGCCACGGTGTACGTGCCGTCGGGCAGTCCGGCGCGGAGCGCCACCCCGTACCGGACGACGGAACCGCTGCACAGGTCGCGTATCTCGCCGGTGTCGGCCCGGCGGCCCGCCGGGTCGAGGACCCGGATGGCGTCGGCGCTCATGGCGACCTGTTCGGAGAAGGTCAGGTTGACCTCCTTGGGGGCGGTGGCGACCACCGCCCCGTCCCTCGGGTCGCTGCCGGTGAGCGCCGCGTGCGCGGAGGCGGGGGCGGCGCCGGCGAGCAGCGTGCCGAGGAGCGCGGCCGCGAGGACGAGCAGCCGTGCCAGGGCGGTGCCGAGGCGCGGGGCGGTGGTTGTCATCTGTGTGTCACTCCGTCAACGAGCTCAGTGCTGCTGCGGGTTGTGGTTGGCGGCTTCGACGGGGAGGTCGACCTTGATGGGGTCGGACTTCTCGAAGTGCAGCTCGATGCCGACCTTCTCGCCCTGCTTGGGCTTCGACTTCAGCTCCATGAACATGAGGTGGCTGCCGCCGCGTTCGAGCTTCAGCTCGCCGTTCGCGGGGATGTCGAAGGACGTCACCTCCTGCATCTTCTGGTTCTTGGTCGCGTGCATGGTGACGTCGTCCGAGAGCGCGCTGGTGACGGAGGTCAGCTTGTCCGCGGTGTCGCCGTCGTTCTTGATCGTGAGGAAGCCGCCGGCCATGTCCATCACCGGCTGGGGCATGAACGCGCCGCTGACCTCCAGCTTCGGCTTGTCGCTCGCCGAGGAGCACCCGGTCAGCGCGAGGGCGGCGGCGAGGGCGACGGCGGCGGACAGGGCGGTGGTGCGGCGGGTCACGGGTTCTCCCCCTTGATGATCTTCGGCAGGTCCTTGGCGTAGTCGTCGGCGCTCGCGTCCTCGCCGTACAGGACGTAGCCCTGGTCGGTGGTGGGCGAGAAGGCGATCACCTGGGCGCCGTGCATGGAGACGACGTTGCCGTCCTTGTCCTTGGTCGGCGGGTCGATGCCGATGCCGATCTGCCGGGCCCCCGCCTGGATGGCGGAGAAGTCGCCGGTGAGGCCGGTGAAAGAGGGGTCGCCGGCGGCGGGCAGCCACTTGGCGAGCTCGGCGGAGGTGTCCCGCTCGGGGTCGGTGGTGACGAAGACGACCTGGAGCTTGTCCTGGTCGGCCTTGGGGAGCTGCTTCTTGGCGATGGCGATGTTGCTCATCGTCAGGGGGCAGACGTCGGGGCAGTGCGTGTAGCCGAAGTAGATGAGGGTCGGCTTGCCCTTGGTGCGCTCCCGCAGGTCGTACTTCTGGCCCTTGGTGTCGGTGAGGACGAGCGCGGGCTTGGTGAACGGCCGGTCGAGGACGGTGGCGGCCTTGGTGGAGTCGGTGCCGCCGGACACCTCGGCGACGGCGGACGAGCCCGCGGGCTTGTCGTCGTTGCCGCCGAGGCCGACGGTGGCGGTGACGGCGATCGCGGCGACGATCGCGGCGGCTGCGATGACCAGCGGCGTGCGCCGCCCGGGACGGTCCGTCGCCGTCCCGGGCGTGTTCTTCTCAGACATGGTGCTTCTTCCGGATTTCGGGTGAGGGTGCGGCCGTCAGGCCGAGCGGCGGCGGCCGGCGAGGACGCCGAAGGCGACACCGGCGACACCCACGAGGATGCCGACGACGCCGAGGACGCGGGCCGTGGTGTCGGTGGACGAGGCGGAGGCGGTCTGCTGGTGGTCGGCCGTCTTGTCGTCGTGACCGGCCTTCTCGTCCGTGCCCGCCGAGGCGGACGGAGCGGCGCCGCCGTGGTGGTGGTCGGCGGAGGCGGCGGAGAGCTTCAGGACGGGGGCCGGGTTCTCGGGCTCCTCGGCGCCCTTCTGCTCCTCGATCCAGCGCACGACCTCCTTGTTGTCGTACGTCTGGATCGCCTTGAGGACCAGCTCGTCGGTGTCCTCCGGCAGCTGCCCGAGGGAGAGCGGGAACTGCTGGAACTGGCCGGGGCCGATCTTCGAGCCGTCGGCGGTCCAGGTGACCTTGGAGACGGCCTCGTTGATCTTCTTGCCGTGCAGCTCCAGCGGCTTGGCGAGCTTGCTCTTGGTCACCTCGGCCTTCCAGCCGGGGATGGGCTGCGGCATGACGGAGGCCAGCGGGTGGTCGAGCGGGAAGTTGACCTCCAGCTTCACGGTGGAGGCGTTGTCGCGCTCGTTGGGGACCTTGATGTTGACGGTCGCGTAGCCGCCCTTGGCCGCCTCGCCCTGCGGCTGCACGCTGACGTGCGCGAAGGCGGTGCCGGACAGCAGCACCACGGAGGAGAGGGCGATGCCGCCGGCGAGGGCGGCGCGGGTGGCGGAGACACGGGACATGCTCATGGCAGAAGACACTCCAGCTCGAAGAAGACGGGGACGTCCGGCGCGCCGGGGGACGGCGGTCCCGCGCGGGCGTGCGGACGGGCGCGGCCACTCCGGGGGAGCGGTCCGCGTCAGGCTGCGAGGACGCAGTCGGCCGCTGGAGGGCCGCGCCTGATCACCGTGTGCTGAAGGGCCTCGGCCGCCGGCGGCGGCGAGGAGTCGGAGCTCGTACGGAGGGCCCGCCGCGGTCCCGTGTGCGGTGCCGTCGGCAGTCCGGCGAGCAGGGCCCGTACGAGACGGAGCGCGGCCCGCAGGGAGCGCACGAGGGCGCACTCGGCGAGCTCGGTCGCGCCCTGCTCGGAGAGCTCCACGAGCCGGACGAGGGCGCGGTCGCCGCGGCGCAGCAGCCAGCCCGTGGCCAGCGCGGCCAGGAGGTGGCCGAGGAGCATGGGCAGACCGGGCAGCAGCTCACCCGCGGGCGCGGTCGCCGTCGAGGCCGTGTGTCCCATGTGGGTGTGTGCGGCGGCGGCCGGGTCGAGTCCGGCGTCGGTCAGGATCCGGGTGGCGTCGGCGGGGCTGAGGGACGCCGTCCCCGCGCCGCAGACCAGTCGGGCGGCCATCCGGACGAGGGCGTCGTCCGCCTGGCCGCTGAGGGCGAGCTGCCGCTGGCCGAGCCCGAAGAGGACGTGCAGGCCGAGCTGCCCGCCCGCAAGGGCGCCGACGACGAAGCCGAGGGAACGCTCCCGGCCGGTGAAGAGGACCGTGATGCCGAAGACGCCGAGGAGACCCGCGACGACGGTCCACGGGGCGATGCCCGCGCAGGCCGCGAGGGCGTGTCCCAGCGCGGACAGCACGACGCAGACCGCGGTGAACACCGCGGCCCTCAGCAGCCGTGGAGCGAGCGCGGGGGCAGTCATGGCGGGCCCATCATCGCACCACGCGCAGGACCGCCATGCGGCAGGTCCGGAAGGTCGTTCTTGGGGGGCTTGCGGTGACATACACCGGCGCACGCCCCCGGTGCATCCGCCGAACGAGCGCTCTTGACGCCTCCTTGCGCTTACGGAGCGTCCGCTCCGGCAATACGTATCGGTATGTCGAGCCGCTGCCGGGAGGCTGGAGCATGAGCATCTGGTGGTCACTCCATCTGCGGCGCGAGGCCGCGAGCGTGCCGCTCGCGCGGAGGCTTCTGCTGGGCACGATGGAGACGGCGGGTGTCGATCCCGACGTGTCGTACGAGTTGTCGGTCGCGCTGACCGAGGCGTGCGCGAACGCCGTCGAGCACGGCGGCGCGGGCGGTCCCCGTGAACACGGCGGGGCGTACCGGGTGACGGCGTACCTGGACGGCGAGACCTGCCGCATCGAGGTCGCCGACTCGGGTCCGGGCTTCCGGCGAAGAGACGCTCCGGCGGCCCCGTCGGACGACGCCGAGCACGGCCGCGGCCTCCGCCTGATCGAGGAGCTTGCCGATCACGTCCAGTTCGGCAACCGCTCGGGCCGGGGCGGCGCCGTGGTCAGCTTCGACAAGATCCTCAAGTGGCGGGACAGCCCGTCGCTCCTCATGGCGTGACGCACGGGGAAGGGCCCCCGCCGGTCGGTCGGCGGGGGCCCTTCGGTTCCAACGTACGCGGGGATCAGCCCTTCAGCGCGGCCATCCACGCCTCGACCTCTTCGGCGCGCCGCGGCAGCGCGTCCGAGAGGTTCCGGTTGCCGTCCTCGGTGACGAGGATGTCGTCCTCGATCCGGACGCCGATGCCGCGGTACTCCTCCGGCACGGTCAGGTCGTCGGCCTGGAAGTAGAGACCGGGCTCGACGGTCAGGCACATGCCCGGCTCCAGGGTGGTGTCCACGTACATCTCGGTGCGCGCGGCGGCGCAGTCGTGGACGTCCATGCCGAGCATGTGACCGGTGCCGTGCAGGGTCCAGCGGCGCTGGAGGCCGAGCTCCAGGACGCGGTCGACCGGGCCCTCGACGAGGCCCCACTCGACGAGCTTCTCGGCGAGGACGCGCTGGGCGGCGTCGTGGAAGTCGCGGTAGGCGGCGCCGGGCTTCACCGCGGCGATGCCGGCCTCCTGCGCCTCGTACACGGCGTCGTAGATCTTGCGCTGGATCTCGCTGTACCGGCCGTTGATCGGCAGGGTCCGGGTGATGTCGGCGGTGTAGAGCTCGTTGGTCTCCACGCCGGCGTCGAGCAGCAGCAGGTCGCCGGAGCGGACGTCGCCGTCGTTGCGGACCCAGTGCAGGGTGGTGGCGTGCGGTCCCGCGGCGCAGATGGAGCCGTAGCCGATGTCGTTGCCCTCGACGCGGGCGCGCAGGAAGAACGTGCCCTCGATGTAGCGCTCGCTGGTGGCCTCGGCCTTGTCGAGGACCTTGACGACGTCCTCGAAGCCGCGGGCGGTGGAGGCGCAGGCCTTCTCCAGCTCGGCGATCTCGAAGGCGTCCTTCACGAGGCGGGCCTCGGAGAGGAAGATCCGCAGTTCCTCGTCGCGCTCGGCGGTGACCTTGTCGGTCAGCGCGGCCTCGATGCCGGCGTCGTGGCCGCGGACGGCGCGGACGGGGCCGGTGGCCTCCTTGAGGGCCTCGGCGAGCTCGCGCACGTCCTTGGCCGGGATGCCGAGGAGCTGCTCGGCCTCGGCGAGGGAGTGGCGGCGGCCGACCCACAGCTCGCCCTGGCCGTCGAGCCAGAACTCGCCGTTCTCGCGGTCGGAGCGCGGCAGCAGGTAGATCGTGGCCTCGTGGCCGTCGGCGGTGGGCTCCAGGACGAGGACGCCGTCCTGCGTCTGGTCGCCGGTGAGGTACGCGTACTCGGTGGAGGCGCGGAAGGCGTACTCGGTGTCGTTCGACCGGGTCTTCAGGTTCCCGGCGGGGATCACCAGGCGCTCGCCCGGGAAGCGCGCGGAGAGCGCGGCGCGGCGGGCGGCCGTGTGGGCGGCCTGCGCGATCGGCGCGAGGCCGTGCAGCTCGGTGTCGGCCCAGCCGGACTTCATGTTCTCGGCGAGCTTGTCGGACACGCCCCCGTACAGCCCGTTCTTGCGCTGCTTGATCGGCTGCTCTTCGGTCTCGGTCTCTTCCGGGGTCTCCGGGGTGAGCTCCTCGGCCACGGGTCTGCCTCCTCTTGGTACGACACTGAACCCCCACCATCGTACGGTCGTACGGAAGGGGGCCCAGGGCCGGAAGACCCATTACCGCTGAGTCACCCGCGGGTCACTCGAAGCGCGCCGCGAGCAGGACCACGTCCTCCCCGTCCACGGCCGGGTCGAGGCCCTCGGGGAGCAGGGTCCGCAGGACGTGGTCGGCGACGGCGCCCGGGTCGCCCCGGTCCGCCCGCGGCACGCTCGAGGCGGCCGCGTGGAGACGTGCGAAGGCCCGGTCCATGGCGTCGCCGGTACGGCGCAGCAGCCCGTCCGTGTAGAGAAGCACCGTTTCTCCGGGTGCCGGGGACAGCTCGACGCTCGGCGCCTCCCAGCAGGAGAGCATCCCGAGCGGGGCCGAGAGCGAGGTCTCGACGAACTCGGTGCGGCGGTCGCCGACGATCAGCGGCGGGGCGTGCCCGGCGCCGGCGAGGACGATCCGGCGCTGCGCGGGCTCGGCGTAGGCGAAGAGGGCGGTCGCCGAGCGGGCGGGTTCGGTGAGCCGGAGCAGGAGTTCCAGGTCGGAGAGGACGGCGACGGGGTCCTCGCCCTCCATCACCGCGTACGCCCGGAGGGAGGCGCGCAGCCGGCCCATGGCGGCGAGCGCGCTGGGGCCGGTGCCGGAGACGGAGCCGACGGCCAGACCGAGGGCGCCGTCGGGCAGCGGCAGCGCGTCGTACCAGTCGCCGCCGCCCATCGGGCCGGTGCGGTGACGGGCGGCGAGCTGGACGCCGGGGACGCGGGGGAGGCGGCTGGGGAGCAGCTCCTCGGCGACGGTGCTGACCTGGACGCGGGCGCGCTCGACCTGGAGGAGCCGGGCGAGGTGCTCGGTGGCGAAGCGGCCGTAGAGCCCGATCAGGTGGCGTCGGCGCTCGTCGGGTTCGGCGGGCTCGTCGTAGAGCCAGACGACCGCGCCGAGCCGGCCGGCTTCCTCGGTGGCGAGCGGGAGGGCGTAGCTGGCGGCGTAGCCGAGGCGGGCGGCGACCTCGCGGTGGCGCGGGTCGAGGCCCTCCTCCGTACGCACGTCGCGGATGGCGATCGGATCGGGGACGCGCTCCGGGTGCCCGGGGTCGGGCAGGCCGTCGAGGAGGCGGCCGTAGCTGGTGGCGCCGCGCGGGACGGTCTCGATGGTGCCGAGGTCGGAGTGGGCGAGGCCGAGGCCGATGGTGCTGGTGGGGCCGTGGCCGTCGGCCGGTTCGAGGACGGCCATGCCGCGGCGGGCGCCGACGAGGGCGGCGCCGGCGCCGAGCACCTCGCGGAGCGCCTCGTCGAGGGAGGCGGTCCTGATGAGGCGTTCGGTGAGTTCGTGGAGGGTGGTGAGGTCGGACACCCAGGAGGCGAGCCGGTCCTGGATCAGGGCTCCGGGCGGGAGGGCCGCGTCGGCGGGACCCGCGGCCGCGGGGACGCCGGGGAGGGGCGACGTAGTGTGCGGGGGCCCTGGAACCGTGGAATCGATTCCGGCCACTTTCGGCATGTGTGGGGCGCTCATGTCAGTCGGCTTTCCGACCGGTGCGTTTGACGCCATAGCATCGCAAACCCCCATGTCAATCTGAGCCGCTCGATGCATCCACATGTACACGCACAAGAGGAACGATGTCCAGCATTGTCCCCACGGGACTTGTGGTGTCCGTGAGCTCGTGCGCAAGGGTTGAAGTACGCGGGAAGTTGGCTGAAAATTGCCCCCGGTGTGCACCTTTTGCGGTCGACTGGCGTCGTTTGAAAGCGCGTCATTCCAAGCGTGCTGGGTACGTAATCGGTGACAGGCAGGGGCAGTTGACACCGCCCCGGAACGTGACGCGGAACCCCGGCGTCTTTCCCGCCGCAGGCCGCAACCCGCCACCGAGTGGCGGGGAACGTGTTCTGACCCGCTCCGGCTGACCTGGCTCCACCCGGTTCCCCCGGGATCCACCCGGCACCGGCCCGGTCCGCACCGCCCCCTCGGCGGTCCGGAACCCGCCGACCCGGCACGCGCTGATACGCACGGTGAAGAGATCTGCACATGGTGTGATGTGGATTCGGCGTTCAACGGAAAGGAACGAGCGCTCATGCGCGAGATCCTCGGAAGGCGACGCAGGCTCCGGTTCCGGCGCAAGGAGAGGACCGCGCGGCTCGACGCGGCGGTCACCTTCGCGGTCGAGTGGAACTGGCCCGTCCTGCCGGGCGCGGGCCTGAGAACGACGACCCGTACGGGCACGGGCCCGAGCGGCGCGACCCGCACGGCCGCGGGCGGAGCCCTCCGGTCGGGTGGAGCCCTGAAACCGGCGACCCGTACGGGCGCGGGACCGGCCTGCGCCTGTCCCGACCCCGACTGCGTGGTGCCCGGCGCGCACCCCTACGAGCCCGGACTGCTCGCGGCCACCACCGACGAGCGCATGGTCCGCTGGTGGTGGACCCGGCGCCCGGACGCCCCGGTGGTCCTCGCCACCGGCGGCCGCGCGCCCTGCGCGGTCAGCCTCCCCGCGGTCGCGGGGGCGCGCGCCCTCGCCGCGCTCGACGCGAAGGGCATGCGGCTGGGGCCGGTCGTGGCGACCCCGACCCGGTGGTCGATCCTCGTCGCCCCGTACGGCCTCGAACGGCTCGGTGAGCTGCTGTACGCGAAGGACGGCGTGCCCAGCTCGCTGCGGTTCCACGGGGAGGGCGGCTATCTGCTCCTCCCGCCCTCGGTCGCGGGGACCGGACAGGTCCGCTGGGAGCGGGCCCCGCTCGCCGGCTCCGCCCGGCCGTGGCTGCCTGACGTCGAGGCGGTGGTCGACGCCCTGGTCGAGGCGAGCACGAGCGCGCCGGGCGGCGGGAGCCGGCTGGCGTACTGATCTTCGGAAGGGTGGGCTGTTCACCCGAACGGGTGTGTCCTGGTCCGACTTGTCCGGGAAACGCGCGCGCGCCCGGCCGGGCGCCCGTTTCCCACCGCTATGTTCACCCCACCGTCCAAGATCTCCAGATCTCCAGCCGAGCAGGAGCAGGTGGGTCCCATGAGCCCGGTGAACCTCCGTGTGGTCGGACTCGGGACCGCCGTCACGGTGGCCGTCCTGCTGCCCCTCGTCGCCATGGCGCGGCCGACGGGGGACCCCGTACGGCCGGCCGGCGCGAGCGCCGAGGGCGACGCCAAGGCCGGGGGCCTGCTGAGGGGGCTCGGCCTGGGACCCCGTACACCCGCCTCCGCCGCTCCCACCGCCCCCGCGACTCCGGCCGCTCCCGTGGCCCCGGAGCGCGTCACGCGTTGTGGGCCGGAACTCGCCTCCCCCGAGGGGGCCGAGGCGCAGACCTGTGTCCTGAGCGAGGGCCCCGACGTCTGGGCGCGTACCTACTACCGGAACGCCACCGGCCGCCGGCTCGACGCGTTTCTGACCCTCATGGGCCCCGGCGGACGGACCGTGCAGGTGGACTGCCCGGTCCCGGCGCAGGACGAACCGGGAACCTGTGAAACACCCAGGGAGCGCGCGCGGGGCGCGGCCACGGCCTATACGGCGGTCGCGGAATTCGCCGGATCCGGCGAGGGCGGCAGTACTCCGCTGCTGCTCCGCGCGGGAAGCAACACGGCGGACGGCGAAGGAAGTTGAACGTCGCGCGCTCCGGCCCTGCCGGAAGCGGACATGGAAAGGCCCGGTCGCTGGCGACGGGGGATGCACCAGCGACCGGGCTTCAAGAACGGTAACAAGAGATCTGCTGTTCGCAAATTCGATCTCGGTTATTCGGACAGGGATTTGTCCGACCGAAGACCCGTCTTGTGGCAGAAGTCACCGACCGGTCGGTCTGCCTGTCACCGATACCACCTGGGGTATCAGCTGAGAGTCACCTGACGGTTCGTGAGGCCGCCGCGCGCCCGGCGCTCCTCCGCCGTCAGCGGGGCGTCCGACGCGAGCGCCGCGGCGAGCCGCTCGGCGAACTCGGCCGCCGGCTTCTCGCAGTCCTCGGCCGTCATGGAGGACGGCAGGTCCCACACCGGCACCATCAGACCGTGGGCCCGGAAGGAGCCGACGAGCCGGGTGTCCGCGCCGAGCGAGGTGCCCTCGCCGGCCTGGAGACGGGCGAGCGCGTCGAGGAGCTTCTCCTCCGGGTACGGCATGACCCAGCGCAGGTGGTTCTTGTCCGGAACCTCGCACCAGTACGCGGAGTCGACGCTCGCCAGCTTCACGGTCGGGATCGCGGCCGCGTTGGCGCGCTCCAGGGAGGCGGCGACCTCCGGGTCCGCGCCCTCCGTGGACTGCGGGATCCAGAACTCGAAGCCCGTGTGGACCTCGGGGACGAACGGGGCGTCCGCGTCGAGGAGCTCCTGCAGGCGCGGGCCCTCGGCCGGCACGCGGCGCGCGGGGATCGGGGTGCCCGGCTCGGCCTCCAGGGCGCGCTGGAGGGTGTCCGCGAGGTCGCGGGCCAGGTCGCCGGAGGTGGAGTCGTTCTGCAGGGCGAGCAGGACGGAGCCGTCGTCGCGGCGGAGCGCCGGCCAGGCCATCGGCAGGACGGTCGCGAGGGTCACGGACGGCACGCCCTCGGGCAGCCCGCCCTTCAGGGTGAGCGGCACGGTCGCGGCCGGGACCAGCTCGCGCAGGGCGACCCAGTCGCACTCGCCGGGCAGACCCTCGAAGGGGCGCTGGACGAGCTCGGTCACGGCGTGCGCGGCGGCGCGGCCGTGACACGCCTTGTAGCGGCGGCCCGAACCGCACGGGCACGGCTCGCGCGCGCCGACGACCGGGATCTCCCCGCTCGTGACCTGTGCCTGGCCGGCCTTGCCGGCCTTCGTCTGGGGGCGCTTCTTGGCCATGGTGTGGCTTTCTCCCGATCGCGGCTGTGCTCTGTGTGCGGTGCTGTACCGGGCGCGAGCCTAGCCGCACCGACCGCCGCGCCCGCTCAGGCGGGGCGACACGGGAGCGCGGCCGGCGCGTCAGCCGGGGGCGTGGCAGCCCCGGCGCGCATCGCCCGGACGCCCTGCACGGCGCCCCGCTCCCGGGTCTCAGTCCAGATCGTCGTACGCGTCGAGGAAATCGAGGCCCGAGCCGCCGCCGACCCGCGCCGCGAAGTCCTCGCGGCGGTGGCCCTCGGTGACCACCACCCAGACGGTGACCTCGCCGCTCGCGCTGTCCCGTACGCCCCAGTCCTGGGCGAGCGCCCCGATGATGTTCAGCCCGCGGCCGCCCCGTGCGGTGACCGAAGGCGTCGACGGGACGGGCCGTGTCGGACCCCCGCCGTCGGTCACCTCGACCCGCAGGCCGCCGCCCGGGTCGACCCGCCAGGCCGCCCGCACATCGCCTTCGCCCCGCTCCGCGTGGCCCAGCGGCCTGCCGTACCGGCAGGCATTGCTGAGCAGTTCGGAAAGGATCAGTACCGCGTCGTCGACGACCGATTCGGCCACCCCGCTGCGGTACAGCTCGTCCCGCATCCGGTGTCGCGCCTCACCCACGCCCGCAGGGCCATGGGGTACGGCCATGCTCGACGACGTGGGCACCTCCTGTGCCACCACCAACGCCACCCCCGAGACCTCCTTTGCCCCACGCCACCGTGTGGATGCCCCAATGGCCTGGACCGGAAACCGGCCAATCCACGTGTGATGAGGCACTCGTGACGATCGCGTACGCACGGAACGCGCCGGTGCACACCCTGTAAGGCCTGTTATCCCCTGTGACGGACGGGAAAAGTGGGACGAGGGAGGCGCCTCGGAGCCGGCCGGGAGCTCAGTCCCGGCCCAGCTGGGCGAGCACCTGCTTCGGGCGGTTGGTGATGATCGCGTCCACGCCCAGGCGCTCGCAGAGCTCGACGTCCTCGGCCTCGTCCACCGTCCAGACGTGGACCTGGTGCCCGGCCTTCTGGAGCCGAAGGATCACCGCGGGATGGTGCCGGACGATCCGGATCGAGGGACCCGCGATGCGCGCGCCCGCGGGGAGCCGGCCGTCGCGCAGCCGGGGTGAGACGAACTGGGCGAGCGAGACCGTCGGCAGCGTCGGCGCGGCGGCGGCGATCCGGTGCAGGGAGCGGGCCGAGAAGCTCATGACGCGTACGGGGGAATCCGCGGGGGACGCGGGCGCGTCCAGGCCGAAACGCTTGAGGAGCTGGAGCAGCCGCTCCTCGACCTGGCCCCGCCACCGCGTGGGGTGCTTGGTCTCGATGGCCAGCTCGATCCGGCGCCCGGCGTCGGAGACCAGCTCCAGGAGGCGTTCCAGCGTGAGGACGGAGGTGTATCCCGGGTCTTTCCAGTCGGGGATCTCGCCGGAGTCGTCCCGGCCCTTCCAGGTGCCGAAGTCGAGCGCGGCGAGATCGGCGAGTTCGAGCGCGGAGACGGCACCGCGGCCGTTCGAGGTGCGGTCGACGCGCCGGTCGTGGACGCAGACGAGGTGGCCGTCGGCGGTGAGCCGGACGTCGCATTCCAGGGCGTCGGCGCCGTCCTCGATGGCCTTCACATAGGCGGCCAGGGTGTGTTCAGGTGCGTCCTCGGATGCTCCACGGTGGGCGACGACCTGGAGGGGGATGCGGTTCGGGTGCTGCCGTGCGTGAGTCACGGCGTCATGGTGCCATTGGCGGGGTGGCGCGGGCACCCCGGAGCCTGTCCGTTCTGTCCGTATATAAAGGATGGAGTGCGAACGCACAGCTCCGCCTTACAGCGGCCTGACGTCCTGTGGGAAAAGCTGGTGCCGCACCCTGGAGCCACCTAGGTAACCGCGCCGTCGACGAGGAGAGCGAGCTGTGAGCACCGAGAACGAGGGCACGCCGGACCCGGCGGAGCAGGCTGCCCCGTCCGCCCCTCCGACGCCTCCCGCACCCCCGAAGGAAGCGCCGCAGCCGGCGCCGGCACCGCAGCAGGCGGCGGCCCCGGAGCCGCAGCCGGCCACCCGGGCGGACGAGCCGACGGCCGTCCAGCCCCCGGTGCCGGCCGCGGCTCCCGCGCCGACCCCCGCCCCCGAGCCGGTCACCGCCCCCACCGCCGCTCCCGCGGGCGGCTGGCCGCCGCCCCCGCCGGCCGTCCCGGCCTGGGGCGCCCCGCATCCCCCCGCTCCCGAGGCCCCGCGCCGGCGGACCGGCGGCCTCGTGGCGGCCGTTCTCGTCGCCTCGCTCGTCGCGGGCGGCATCGGCGGCGGCATCGGCTACTGGGCGGCCGAGCGCGGCGACAACGGATTCAGCTCGACCACGGTCTCCTCCGGCCAGGCCCCGGCCTCCTTCAAGCGCGACCCGGGGACGGTCGCGGCGGTCGCGGCGAAGGCCCTGCCGAGCGTGGTCACCATCCAGGCCAAGTCCGGCGCCCAGGAGGGCGAGGGCGGCACGGGCACGGGCTTCGTCTACGACCAGGAAGGCCACATCGTCACCAACAACCACGTGGTGGCCTCGGCGGCGGACGGCGGCACGCTGTCCGTGACCTTCTCGGACGGCAAGACGTACGACGCGGAGGTCGTCGGCCGGGCCGAGGGCTACGACGTGGCGGTCCTGAAGCTGAAGGACGCCCCGAAGGGCCTGACGCCGCTGCCGCTCGGGGACTCCGACAAGGTGGCGGTCGGCGACTCGACGATCGCGATCGGCGCGCCCTTCGGCCTGTCGAACACGGTGACGACGGGCATCGTCAGCGCCAAGAACCGCCCGGTCGCCTCGGGCGACGGCTCCGGCGGCAGCAACTCGTACATGAGCGCGCTGCAGACGGACGCCTCGATCAACCCGGGCAACTCCGGCGGTCCGCTGCTCGACGCGAGCGGCGCGGTCATCGGCATCAACTCGGCCATCCAGTCGACCAGCGGCGGCTTCGGCCAGTCCCAGGCCGGCTCGATCGGCCTCGGCTTCGCGATCCCGGTCAACCAGGCGAAGAACGTGGCGCAGCAGCTGATCAGAACGGGCAAGCCGGTCTACCCGGTGATCGGCGCGACCGTGAACATGAACGAGAAGGGCGAGGGCGCGACCATCGCCTCCCAGGGCTCGGGCGGCACGGCCTCGGTCACTCCCGACGGCCCGGCGGCGAAGGCGGGGCTGAAGGCCGGCGACGTGATCACGGGCTTCGGCGACCACCCGATCGACAGCGGCCCGACCCTGATCAGCGAGATCTGGACGCACAAGCCGGGCGACTCGGTGAAGATCACCTACGAGCGGGACGGCAAGACCGCGACGGCCACGGTCGTCCTCGGCGAACGCACCGGCGACAGCTGACACCTGTCGCCGAGGGCCGAGGGGTACGGCGGGATGCCGTACCCCTCTTCCGCATCGGTCCCCCGGCGCAGCCGGTAGGCTGTAGCCGCTCCGCGCCAGGTGGTGCGGGGCGAGGGTGGGTTGCCCGAGCGGCCTAAGGGAACGGTCTTGAAAACCGTCGAGGCAGCGATGTCTCCGTGGGTTCAAATCCCACACCCACCGCAGCAGATCAGAGGACGTACTGATCAGAAGGGGTGCTCCGCACAGGGGCACCCCTTCGTCATGGGCGCGTCCCGCCCGCGGTCGGACGGTTTCGCTGGATTCGTACAACCATTCGCGCGCTCAGGAGTCATGTAGGGCGACTGCGCCGTAGGCGTGTTCGCTTCGTTTCCAGGGGGACCCCACATGACTCACCGCATATCCCTGCGCGCCCGCATGCTTCCGGTCGTGGCCGCCGCCGGGATGCTCGTGCCCGTCGTCGCCGGCGCGACGCCCGCTTCCGCCGCCACCGCGCCGCAGGTCAGCTGCACCTCGGGCACGGCCGGGCTCGCCGCCAAGCTGCAGCGGGACATCACCGCCGCCCTCGCCACGCGCGCGGGTACCGTCGCCGTCGGCCTGCGCGACCGCACCACGAACACCACGTGCACCCTGCGCGCGACGACCGCGTACGACTCGGCCAGCGTCGTGAAGGTGACCGTCCTCGCGACGCTTCTCTGGGACGCCAAGAAGACCAACCGGTACCTGACGTCACGCGAGGCCAACCTCGCCACCGCCATGATCACCAAGTCCGACAACGCCTCCACCACCGCCCTGTGGAACCAGCTCGGCGTCACCAAGGTGAAGGGCTTCCTGGCGGCCGCCGGCATGACGCAGACGGTGCCGGGATCCGGCGGCTACTGGGGGCTCACCCGGATCAACGTCACCGACGAGCAGCGGCTGCTGTCGCTGATCACCGCCAGGAACAACGTCCTGAGCGACAACTCCCGCGCCTACATCCTCAAGCTCATGGGCAACGTCATCACCTCGCAGCGGTGGGGGACCCCGGCCGGTGCGCCCTCCTCCGTGTCCGTGCACGTCAAGAACGGCTGGCTGCAGCGCGCCACGCGCGGCTGGCGCGTGCACAGCGTCGGCACCTTCAACGGCGGCGGCCACGACTACACCATCACCGTGCTCACCGACGGCAACAGCACGATGAACTACGGCGTGACCACGATCCAGGCCGTCGCCAAGGTCATCCACCGGGACCTGGTCCCGACCGCGACCGCCGCCTCCCGCTACACGCCGACCACCACGCCCATGGAGGCGTACGTCGCCGTGCCCCAGGGCTGACCAAGGCGGTTCGGCGGGCGAAGCGGCAGGTCAGCGGGGTTCCGTCGGCTCTCCGGATGCGGATCGGATGGGGTGCCGTGATGCTGGAGGGGCTGGAATCGCGCTAGGAGGCCAGGATGTCCATGATGGACAAGCTCAAGGGAATGCTGAAGGGCCACGAGGACAAGGCATCCCAGGGCATCGACAGGGCCGGTGACATGGTCGACGAGAAGACGCAGGGCAAGTACGCGCAACACGTCGACACGGCCCAGGAGAAGCTCAAGGAGCAGCTGGGCACGACGGACCGTGGCCAGAGCGAGCCGCCGCCGCAGTAGGCGTACACAGGATCGTGAAGGGGTGCCCCGGGTTCGTCCCGGGGCACCCCTTCGGCGTGGTGCGCGCCTCGGCGCGCCGCGTGGAGGCCGCCGACGTGCCCGTCGGGAAGCGCCCGGGGCGGACCCCGGGAGCTCAGATTCGGAGGAGAGGAACCGATCCGCCGTGGTGCGCATCGTGCTGGTCCAGGGAGACATCACCGCCGAGGCGGCGGACGCGGTGGTCAACGCCGCGAACTCCTCGCTGCTGGGCGGCGGCGGGGTCGACGGGGCCATCCACCGCAGGGGCGGTCCGGAGATCCTCGCCGCCTGTCAGGACCTGCGCCGCTCGCACTACGGCAAGGGCCTGCCGACCGGGCAGGCCGTGGCGACGACGGCGGGGCGGCTGCCGGCCCGGCACGTCATCCACACGGTCGGGCCGGTCTGGTCGCGGGACGAGGACCGCTCGGAGCTGCTGGCCTCCTGCTACCGCGCATCGCTGCGGGTCGCCGACGAGTTGGGGGACCGAACGGTCGCGTTTCCGGCCATCTCCACCGGGATCTACGGCTGGCCGATGGCGGACGGTGCCCGGATCGCCGTGGAGACGGTGCGGGCGGCCCGTACGGAGGTCGAGGAGGTCCGCTTCGTCCTCTTCGACGCGGCGGCGTACGCGGCGTTCGAGGCGGCCCTGGGAGAGGCCTCGTAAGCTCTGGTCCGCCGTCGGTCGAACGTCCTGTCCCCGTCGGATCCCCTCTTCGATTTCTCCGGGGCCGGGACGCGCCGTGGCGCTCTTCCGAGAGACGGATCGGCGGAAAATCTGCCGGAACGCTTCCTCCCTTGCGGCGTACCGGTCGTGCCGCCCCCCTGGCCCCGTGCCGGCCCCCTCCGCCCGTGTGAGCTGGGACTTTCTTCGTACTGCCGGGGTTTATCGGCTTGTCCTCACGCTTGCGAGGGAATCGACCGCTCCGGGGTGGTTCGCCGGGGATTCGGTGGGCAACTCTGGATTCGCGACGTCGAGCACAACGACCGAGGCGGTCGGCCAACTGCCTTGGACATGGCCGTAGTTCAGAGAAGTTCCACAGAGCAGTTCCGTGCAGAAGCACCAGTTTTCAGTTCCCGGAGGAACAGACATGGCAAGCATCCGTACCGCCCGCATCCTCGCCGCCGCCGCCGCCCTGCCCCTCGCCGCAGCGCTCTTCGCCGGGGTGGCCCAGGCCGACAACGGCGGATTCGCGGACGACGGATCGAACACGAGCGTCGCCACGATCATCGGCAGCGGCGTCGGCGGGAGCAACCTCGGCAACTCGACCACGACGCAGCAGGTGGCGACCGGTTCCGGTGCCTCCAACCAGAACAACACCGCGAGCGTGAACGGCTCCGCCTTCACCCACATCGACCAGGGCAACAACGTGGTCAACTTCCACCCGTGGTGGTGACCGACAGCACGGACTCCGGCCCGACGGGGGGCGTGACCGTGGTGTGAACGGCGGCCTGTACGCCGGTACTTCGGTACCGGGGTGCGGGCCGTCGTGTTTCTGTGTGCGGGCAGCGCCCGGGGGCGTCGTCGACCTTGACAGGCGTACGGAATCTGACGGACAGTCAGAAACCTCAGTCGTCCCACCGGGAGGCCGTCGCCGTGCACCTCGCCCCGACCGAGCGGCAGCTACGGCTGCGCGCCGAACTCCGCGCGTACTTCCGGGACCTGATGCCCGACGGACCCCCGTCCGCCACCGACACCGCCGCCCAGCGGCGGCTGCTGCGCCGGATCGGCGACGACGGGCTGCTCGGTCTCGGCTGGCCCGAGGAGTACGGGGGGCAGGGCCGCGGCCCCGACGAGCAGTTCGTCTTCTTCGACGAGGCGTACCGCGCCGGCGCCCCCGTCTCGATGGTCACCCTCAACACCGTCGGCCCCACGCTCATGGCGTACGGGACCGAGGAGCAGAAGGCCTTCTTCCTGCCCCGGATCCTGCGCGGCGAGGCCGTCTTCGCCATCGGCTACAGCGAGCCCGAAGCCGGGACGGACCTCGCCTCCCTCCGTACCCGGGCCGTCCGCGAGGGGGACTCCTGGCGCGTCGACGGCCAGAAGGTCTTCACCTCCAACGCCCAGAACGCCGACTGGATCTGGCTCGCCTGCCGCACAGACCCCGACGCCGCCCCGCACCGCGGCATCTCCATCGTCCTGGTCCCCACCGACTCCCCCGGCTTCTCCTGGACCCCGATCGAGACGGTGGGCGGGCTGACGACGACCGCCACGTACTACGACGGGATACGGGTCCCCGCCGGCAACCTCGTCGGGCCCGAGCACGGCGGCTGGGGCCTCATCACCAGCCAGCTCAACCACGAACGGGTCGCGCTGGCCGCGATCGGCATGCAGGCCGAGGACTTCTTCGCGGCCGTCCTCGACCGGGCGCGCACTCCCGGTCCGGTGACGGGCCGGCGCCGCATCGACGAGCCGTGGGTCCGCATCAGGGCCGCCGAGGCACACGCCCGGCTGGCCGCGACCCGCCTGCTGAACTGGCGTCTGGTGGGCGACGTGGGGGCCGGCCGGCTGGCCCCGGGGGACGCGAGCGGCGTGAAGTTCGCGGGAACCGAATCGGCGGTGGAGGTCTATCGCATCTGTCAGGAGATCGCGGGCGGGCCGGGGACGGTGCGAGCGGGATCGCCGGGGGAGTTCGACGGCGGTGAGCTGGAGCGCATGAACCGGGCCGCGCAGATCAACACCTTCGGGGGAGGGGTGAGCGAGGTGCAGCGCGAGATCGTCGCGAGGATGCGGCTCGGCATGAAGGGGAGGGGACGGCGATGAGCGGCGGTACGGAGAAGACGGCCCCGGACCGGTCGGACCTGCCGGGCGGGGTTGCGGCGACGGTCCCGGACCGGTCGGACCTGCCGGGCGGGGTTGCGGCGACGGTCCCGGACCGGTCGGACCTGCCGGGCGGGGTTGCGGCGACGGCCCCGGACCGGTCGGACCTGCCGGGCGGGGTTGCGGCGACGGCCCCGGACCGGCCGGACCTGCCGGGCGGGGTTGCGGCGACGGTCCCGGACCGGCCGGATGCGCTGTACGAGCGGCTCCTGGCCTTCGTCGGGCGGGCCGCCGCCACCGCCGGGACCGGCAAGGACCCGGTCAACCTCCCCATGATCAGGCACTGGTGCGAGGCGATGGGGGACACCCACCCCGCCTACGCGGGACCGGACGCCGTCGCGCCCCCCACCATGCTCCAGGCGTGGACGATGGGCGGCCTCTCCGGGCACACGGACCGGTCCGCCGCGTACGAGGAGCTGTTCGCCCTCCTCGACGGCGCCGGATACACCTCGGTCGTCGCGACCGACTGCGAGCAGGAGTACCTGCGGCCGCTCCGCCCGGGCGCGGAGATCGGCTTCGACACCGTCATCGAGTCCGTGTCGGAGCGCAAGACCACCAGGCTCGGCACCGGGCACTTCGTGACGACGCGGACGGACGTCCGGGCCGACGGCGAACTCACGGGCACCCACCGCTTCCGCATCCTCAAGTACGCGCCCGCCCGGCCGTCCCCCAAGGCCGAGAAGCCCCGCCGCCCCCGGCCCGTCGTCAACCGGGACAACGCCGGCTTCTGGGAGGGCGTGGCCCAGCACCGGCTGCTGATCCAGCGCTGCGGCGACTGCGCGAGCCCGCGCTTCCCCTGGCTGCCGGGGTGCGCCGAGTGCGGCTCGCGGGAGTGGGACACGGTCGAGGCGAGCGGCGCCGGGACGGTCTTCTCGTACGTCGTGATGCACCACCCGTCCTTCCCGGCATTCGATCCCCCCTACGCGGTCGGACTGATCGAACTCGCCGAGGGCGTAAGGATGATCAGCAACGTGGTGGGCGTGCCGTACGACAAGGTGCGGATCGGAATGCCGGTGCGGCTCGAGTTCCAGCGCGTCGACGAGGAGCTGGAGCTTCCCGTCTTCCGCGCGGGAGGGGAGGACTGACATGGACTTCACCCCCACCGAGGAGCAGGAGGCCGCCCGGGAGCTCGCCGGGCGGATCTTCGCGGACCTCGCGACCCACGAGCGGCTCAGGGCGGCCGGGACCGGCACGGACGCGGAGCTCTGGAAGGCGCTCTGCGCCGCCGGACTCCCGGGCGCCGTCGAGGAGACCGGTCTGCTCGGCCTGGTCCTGCTCCTGGAGGAGCAGGGCCGCAGGACGGCGCAGGTGCCGTTCGCCGCGAGCTGTGTGTACGGGATCCTCGCCGTCGCCCGGCACGGTACGGAGGAGCAGCGCGCCCGCCTCCTGCCCGGCCTCCGCGACGGTACGACGGTGGTGACCGGCGCGTTCCCGGCGCCGGGCACGGTCGCCTCGGGTCCGGGGGGACTGGGCGGCGTCGTGGAGTGGGTTCCCTGGCTCAGGGACGCCACCCACGTCCTCGTACCGGACCAGGACCGCGCCCTGTGGCTGGTCCGCGCCGAGGACGCGGCCGCCGTCGAGGCCGTCGAGCTCACCGCGCCCTGGGCGGCCGCCCGGCTCGTCCTCGACGGGGCGGCGGGAGAGCGCCTCGGCGGCGCCGGCGCCCACGACGACGTGCTGACCGCCGCGCGCACCGCCTTCGCCGGGCTCCAGGCCGGGGTGTGCGCCGGGTCCCTCGCCAGGGCCGTGGAGCACACGTCCGTACGGGAGCAGTTCGGGCGGCCGCTCTCGACCCATCAGGCGGTGCAACTGCGGGCCGCCGACGCCCACATGGACACCGAGGCCATCCGGGTCACCGCCTACGAGGCCGCCTGGCGCTTCGACGAGGGGCTCGACGCCTCGGGGGCGGCGCTCACCGCGGCCTGGTGGGCCTCCGAGGCCGGCAAACGGGTCGTGCACGCCGGACAGCACCTGCACGGCGGGATGGGCGCGGACCTCGACCACCCCGTCCACCGGCACTTCCTGTGGGGCCGGCAGCTCGACGCCTACCTGGGCCACGGCACCGAACTCCTCGCCGAACTCGGCGACCTGCTCGCGGAGGGGGACCTGTGATGAAGCCCGGTGACGAGCTGCCGCCGCTGAGCATCCCGATCACCCGCACCCTGATCGTCGCCGGGGCCCTCGCCTCCCGCGACTACCAGGACGTGCACCACGACGCCGAGCTGGCCCGGGAGAAGGGCTCTCCGGACATCTTCATGAACATCCTCACGACCAACGGCCTGGTCGGCCGGTACATCACCGACCACTTCGGCCCCCGGGCCGTCCTCCGCAAGGTCGCCATCCGGCTCGGCGCCCCCAATCACCCGGGGGACACCATGGTCCTGACCGGGACGGTCACCGAGGTGGACGGGGACACGGCGAGCGTCCGGGTCGTCGGCGCCAACGGGCTCGGACACCACGTCACCGGCACGGTCACCGTGGAGGTGACGCGATGAGCGTCCGCGGCAGGGACACGCTCGGCGGGCGGGCCGCCGTCGTCGGCATCGGGGCGACCGAGTTCTCCAAGGACTCGGGCCGCAGCGAACTCTCCCTCGCCGTCGAGGCCGTGCGCGCTGCTCTCGACGACGCGGGGCTCACCCCCGCCGACGTCGACGGCCTGGTCACCTTCACCATGGACACCAACCCCGAGATCACCGTCGCCCAGGCGTCCGGCATCGGCGAGCTGTCCTTCTTCTCCCGCGTGCACTACGGGGGCGGCGCCGCCTGCGCGACCGTCCAGCAGGCCGCGCTCGCCGTCGCGTCCGGGATCGCCGAGGTCGTCGTCTGCTACCGGGCGTTCAACGAGCGCTCGGGGCGCCGCTTCGGCTCCGGCGTCCAGCAGCGCGAGCCCTCCGCCGAGGGCGCCGCGCTCGGCTGGCAGCTCCCCTTCGGGCTGCTCACCCCGGCCTCATGGGTCGCCATGGCCGCCCAGCGCTACCTGCACACCTACGGACTGACCCCGGACGCCTTCGGCCATGTCGCCGTCACCGACCGGAAGTACGCGGCGAACAACCCCGCCGCCCACTTCCACGGGAAGCCCATCACCCTCGCCGACCACGCCGCCTCGCGCTGGATCGTCGAGCCGCTCCGGCTCCTCGACTGCTGCCAGGAGACCGACGGCGGCCAGGCGGTCGTCGTCACCTCCGTCGAGCGCGCCCGCGACCTGCCGCGCCCGCCCGCCGTGATCCTCGCCGCGGCCCAGGGCGCCGGGCGGAGGCAGGAGGCCATGACCAGCTTCTACCGGGACGGGCTGACCGGACTGCCGGAGATGGGCGTGGTGGCCCGGCAGCTCTGGCGGACGTCCGGGCTCGCGCCCTCCGACATCGACGTGGGCATCCTCTACGACCACTTCACGCCGTTCGTGCTGATGCAGCTGGAGGAGTTCGGCTTCTGCGGGCCGGGGGAGGCGGCGGACTTCGTCGCGGCCGAGGCGCTTCCGCTGAACACCCACGGGGGGCAGCTGGGCGAGGCCTACCTCCACGGGATGAACGGCATAGCGGAGGCGGTGCGGCAGATCCGCGGCACGTCCGTGAACCAGCTGCCCGGCGCGGCCCGGACCCTGGTCACCGCGGGCACGGGGGTTCCCACGTCCGGGTTGATCCTGGGCACGGACGGCTGAGGGGACGGCCTGAGCGGTGGCCGGGCGGGGCGGGTGGATCTTCACTCGCGCCATGAGCACTCGTACGCCGCCCGCATCCGAAGCCGCCCCCGCGCACGTCCCGGCCCCGCCGTCGGCACCGGCCCGCCCACGCTCCACGCCGCCTCCCGGGGCGCGGACCGTGGTCGCCGCGATGCTGGTGGCGCTGGCCGGGACGACCCTCCTCTCCACCCCGCCTCCGGCCACCGCGAGAACGGAACGCCCACCCGCGACGACGACACCGGACTCGACCACGGAAGCGGCCGCCACGGGGGCCGAGTCCGGAACCACGGGCGCCGCCGCCACGGGACCCGGCTCCGCCCCCACGACCCGCTCAGGGGACGGCACCGCGCCCGCCTCCGCCACCGCGCCCGCCTCCGTCACCGCGCCGCGCGCCCTCACCGCTCGGGGCGCTCCCGGCGCGGCCGCAGCGCCCCCCGCCCCCGCGGCGCCCCCCGCCCTGGCCGTCGCCGCTCCCGTGCGCTTCTCGGGCAAGGCGTTCGACACCTGTGAGGCGCCGTCCCTCGCGGTGATGAAGGCCTGGCGGGGGTCGCCGTACGGGGCCGTCGGGATCTACTTCGGCGGGCGCGGCCGCGGCTGCCCCGTACAGAAGGAGCTGACCCCCGCCTGGGTCGCCTCCGCCCACTCCATGGGCTGGCGGCTGCTGCCGCTCTTCGTCGGCTCCCAGGCCCCGTGCGTGGACTCCCTCGCCAAGCGGAAGTTCGCCATCGGCAGCGCGCCCGCGACCCAGGGCACCAAGGAGGGCGGGGACGCCGTACGGGCGGCGAAGGCCCTCGGGATCGGCACGAGCAGCCCGCTCTACCTCGACATCGAGGCCTACCGGCGGGGCGACGCGAGCTGCGCCGCGACCACCCTCGCGTTCGTCCGCGCCTGGAACCGGGAGGTGCGGCGCCTCGGCTACCTCCCCGGCTTCTACAGCAGCGCCGAGACGGGCGTGCGGGACATGGAGACGCAGCGGAGGGCGGGGACGAAGGACCTGCCGGACGTGATGTGGTTCGCCCGCTGGCGGGGCCAGCCGGCGCTGCTCACCGAGTCGGTGCTGCACCCGGACGCCTGGACGCCGCACGCCCGGATCCACCAGTACGCGGGGAACGTCACCGAGACGTACGGCGGCCGCACCCTGTCGATCGACCGCAACGCGATGGACGCGCCCGTGGCCCGCGTCGCCGCGCCCGCCCGGTTCGCCGCCCGCGTCCCCGTCCCCCTGTCCTTCGTCCCGGGCCGGCACCCCTGACCCTCAGCCGGTGCCCCGGGGCCTTCCCCCACCGCCGACCCCGAGCCGGTGACCCGGGGCCTTTCCCCACCGCCGACCCCGAGCCGGTGACCCGGGGCCTTTCCCCACCGCCGACCCCGAGCCGGTGACCCGGGGTCTCCCTCAGCCCACGACCCCGAGCCGGTGCCCCTGGGTCTCCACCCTGACCCTGAGCCGGGGACCCGGGCTCTCCACCCAGAGGAGGTGGAGCCATCCCCACCCCTACAACCTGAGGCGGACGGCGGGTCGGGACCTGGGGCCGATCCGCCGCTGTCCGTGCGCTCCTAGCGTGGAGTCATGACTCCGCCACCCTCTGGCCCCGTCTGCGCCGGTGCCTCGCAGTACGCGTCGTACCCGACCTTCACCTCGTACGTACGGGCGCGTGGACCCGTGCTCCTGCGCACCGCGCGCTCCCTCACCGCCAACCCCTCGGACGCGGAGGACCTCCTCCAGACCGCGCTCGCCAAGACCTTCATGGCCTGGGAGCGCATCGAGGACCACCGCGCCCTGGACGGCTACGTCCGCCGCGCGCTGCTGAACACGCGCACCTCGCAGTGGCGCAAGCGCAAGGTCGACGAGTTCGTCTGCGAGGAGCTGCCCGAGCCCGCCGGTCTCCCGGAGCCGGACCCGGCCGAGCGGCAGGTGCTGCACGACGCGATGTGGCGCGCCGTACTGAAGCTGCCGGAGCGGCAGCGTCAGATGGTCGTCCTGCGGTACTACGAGGACCTCAGCGAGGCCCAGACGGCCGAGGTGCTCGGGGTGTCGGTCGGGACGGTGAAGAGCGCGGTGTCCCGGGCGCTCGGCAAGCTCCGCGAGGACCCGGAGCTGACGCCCGTGCGGTGAGGGGACACGCCATCCAGCGGCTCCCGCCAGTAATCACTGGCAATTTACGTACTCTCGGGTAGTGACATACCGCGCGGTACGTGCGCAGAATCTCACCACCCTTTCTGCCACGTAGCGCCCACCGGGAGGACGCCCCGTGTACAGCACCATGCAGGACGTACAACTGACCGTGAGCCGCATCCTCCAGCACGGGATGACCATCCACGGAAAGTCCACCATCACCACCTGGACGGGCGAGCCCGAGCCGCAGCGCCGCACGTTCGCTGAGGCCGGAACACGCGCGCACCAGCTGGCCCACGCCCTGCGCGACGAACTCGGGGTCACCGGCGACCAGCGCGTCGCCACCCTCATGTGGAACAACTCGGAGCACGTCGAGGCGTACTTCGCGATCCCCTCGATGGGCGCGGTCCTCCACACCCTCAACCTCCGCCTTCCCCCCGAGCAGCTGGTGTGGATCGTCAACCACGCCGCCGACCGGGTCGTGATCGTCAACGGCTCGCTGCTCCCGCTCCTCGCCCCGCTGCTCCCGCACCTGCCGACGGTCGAGCACGTCGTCGTCGCGGGCCCGGGCGACCGTTCCCTCCTGGACGGCGCCGCGCCGCGCGTGCACGAGTACGAGGAGCTGATCGCCGGCCGCCCGACCTCGTACGACTGGCCGGAGCTCGACGAGCGCACGGCCGCGGCCATGTGCTACACCTCCGGCACCACCGGCGACCCGAAGGGCGTCGTCTACTCGCACCGCTCGATCTACCTGCACTCCATGCAGGTGAACATGACCGAGTCGATGGGCCTCACCGACAAGGACACGACCCTGGTCGTCGTCCCGCAGTTCCACGTCAACGCCTGGGGCCTGCCGCACGCCACCTTCATGACCGGCATCAACATGCTCATGCCGGACCGGTTCCTCCAGCCGGCCCCGCTCGCCGAGATGATCGAGCGCGAGAGGCCGAGCCACGCGGCCGCCGTCCCCACCATCTGGCAGGGCCTGCTCGCCGAGGTCACCGCGAACCCCCGCGACCTCTCCTCGATGACCCAGGTCACCATCGGCGGCGCCGCCTGTCCGCCCTCCCTCATGGAGGCGTACGACCGGCTCGGCGTCCGCCTCTGCCACGCCTGGGGCATGACCGAGACCTCCCCGCTCGGCACGATGGCCCACCCGCCGCACGGCCTCACCCCCGAGGAGGAGTGGCCCTACCGCGTCACGCAGGGCCGCTTCCCCGCCGGCGTCGAGGCGCGCCTCGTCGGACCCGGCGGCGAGCACCTCCCCTGGGACGGCGAGTCGGCGGGCGAGCTGGAGGTCCGCGGCACCTGGATCGCGGGCTCGTACTTCGGCGGCGTCGACGCCGAGGAGCTGCGCCCCGCCGACAAGTTCAGCGAGGACGGCTGGCTGAAGACCGGCGACGTCGGCGTGATCAGCCCGGACGGCTACCTCACCCTCACCGACCGCGCCAAGGACGTCATCAAGTCGGGCGGCGAGTGGATCTCCAGCGTCGAGCTGGAGAACGCCCTCATGGCCCACCCCGAGGTCGCCGAGGCCGCCGTCGTCGCGGTGCCGGACGACAAGTGGGGCGAGCGGCCGCTGGCGACCGTCGTCCTCAAGGAGGGCTCGACGGCGGACTACGAGACGCTCAGGGCCTTCCTCGCCGACGAGGGCGGCATCGCCAAGTGGCAGCTGCCGGAGCGCTGGGCGATCGTGCCGGCGGTGCCGAAGACGAGCGTCGGCAAGTTCGACAAGAAGGTCATCCGCAAGCAGTACGCGGAGGGCGAGCTGGACGTCACCCAGCTCTGATCCACCCGCGGCTCCGATCCGCCGAGGCCGGCACCAACGCGCCCGAAGGGGCTAGTTGGTGCCGATCTTCGCGAGCAGGTCCACGATCCGCGCCTGCACCTCGGCGCTGTTCGAACGCTCGGCGAGGAACAGGACGTTCTCGCCGGAGTCGAGCTTCGGCAGCTCCTCCTCGACGAGGTCGGCCGAGGTGTAGACGACGAGCGGAGTGCGGTTCAACTGGCCGTTCGCGCGCAGCCAGTCGATGATCCCGGCCCGGCGGCGGCGCACCTGCATCAGGTCCATCACCACCAGGTTCGGCCGGGTCTGGGTGGCCAGCATGACCGCCTCGCTGTCCGTCTCCGCCTGCGCGACCTGCATCCCGCGCCGCTCCAGGGTGGCCGCGAGCGCCTCGGCGACGGTCTCGTTCTCCTCGATCAGCAGGACCCGCGAGGGGTGCTGCTCGCTGTCGCGGGGCGCCAGCGCCTTGAGGAGCACGGCCGGGTCGGCGCCGTACGCCGCCTCCCGGGTCGCCTGCCCGAGCCCGGCCGCGAGCAGCACCGGCACCTCGGCGGCCACCGCCGCCTGACGCAGCGACTGCAGGGCCGTACGCGTGATGGGACCGGTCAGCGGGTCGACGAAGAGCGCGGCCGGGAAGGCGGCGATCTGCGCGTCGACCTCCTCGCGGGAGTGCACGATCACCGGCCGGTAGCCGCGGTCGCTCAGCGCCTGCTGGGTGGTGACGTCGGGCGCGGGCCAGACGAGCAGCCGGCGCGGGTTGTCCAGCGGCTCCGGGGGCAGCTCGTCGTCGACGGGACGCGGGGCGGGCCGGTTCGCGACCTCGACCGCGCCGCCGGGACCGTCGAGCGGCTCGGGCCCCTCGGCGGAGCCCGCGGCGGGCGCCCCTATGGCGTAGGCGCGGCCCTCGGCCGGGGTGTCGTGCGGCGAGGGGGCCGGGGCGGTCGGCTGCGGGTGCGGCCTGGCCTCGGCCGCGGCGACCGGCGGGTCGACCTCGGGCGGAGTGGCGAGCCTGCGCCTCCGCCCCGAGCCGTTGGAGGGCGCGGGGGGCGCGGCGGGCGCGAGAGGCGGGACGGGCGCGACGGGTGCGGCGGACGCGGCCGGCGGGACGAAGGGAACGCCCTGCCCGAGGGTACGGACGCTGAACGCCCGCCCCTGGGTGGAGTCCTTCGACACCGTCATCGGCATCGGCAGCTCGGGAGGCAGCGGTACGGAGCCGGTGCCGGTCCCGGAACCCGTGCTGTTCTGCGGCGCGGGCCGCGGCGCGGCCTCCGGCTGCGGGACCGCCACGGCCCGGCGCCGCCCGGTCGGCTCGACCGGGGACCCGGCCTGCGGGTGTGCGTGCGGCGGATGCGCGTGCGGCGGCGTGTGCCCGTCGCCCGGGACGCCCCGTACGGCCTCGTGCTGCCCCTCGTCGGAGACGGGCAGCGGACCGGCCGCGGGAGCGGCGACGGCCGTCTCGGCGTCACGGTCGGCATCGGCGGGCGGCAGCGCGAACGGCGTACGGGGCCCGGCCTCGGCCGCGGCGGCCCGCTCCTGCGCGGCGGCCAGCGCACGCCGACGGCGCCCGCTGGGCTGCGGCGGGGCCTCCTCGGATGCGACGGCGGGCAGGGCGCGGGCCGGCGCGGGAGCCCCGGCCGGCTCGACGGCGACGCCCTGCGGCGGAACGGCCGCGCCGAGCGCTGCACGCCCCTGGGCACCCTCGGCGGCCGTCACGACGGAGCCCTCGGCGGGCCGGCCCCGACGGCGCCCGGTGGGCTCGACGGGGGAGTCGACGGCGCTGTTCTGCTGGGCGGGGATCAGCTCGGCGGCCTCTCCCGTACGGGCACGGCGACGCCCACTCGGCTCGGCACCGCCCGCCACCTGACCCTCGGGCGCGACCGCGCTCTCCAGGAACGCATCGGTGGACGCCCGCCGGGCCCGCCGGCGCCCGCTGCCGGAGCCCTCGGGGGCGACGGCGGCACCGGGGGACGCGCTCGGAGCCGTACCGGCGCCGGGGATCCCGCCGGGAGCGACGACGGACGGGGAGGCGGCACCGGGGACGGGCAGCCCGCCGGACACGGGCACAGGACCGGAAGCGGAGGCGGGGACAGGACCGGTGGCGAGGCCAGGGGCGACAGGCGTCGCCGAGTGCAGCGGGGACCGCGTCCCCGAGTGCGTCCCCGAGTCGGGGCCCGAGGCCTGGGCCGGCAGGGCGAGGGCCTCGCGGCCGCCCGAGGGCGCGTCCTCCCGCGGCGGTGCGGGGACGGTGCCCCGGCCCGCGCCGACCGGCACCTCGAGGACGTACGCGCCGCCGCTCGTGCCCGGCACCTCGTGGGTCTGCACCACACCGCCGTGCGCCGCCACGATGCCGCGCACGACGGGCCCGTGCACCGGGTCGCCGCCCGCGTACGGGCCGCGGACCTCGATCCGTACGACGTCACCGCGCTGCGCGGCGGCGACGACGATCGTGGAGTCGCTCGGGGTCCGCTCGGCCTTGCTCTTGCCGGTCGCGTCGACGCCGGCGACGTCCGCGACGAGGTGGGCGAGCGCGGTCGTCAGGCGGGCCGCGTCGACCTCGGCCTCGATGGGCGGCGCGTGCACGGCGAACTGGGCGCGGCCGGGCCCGATGAGCTCGACGGCGCCGTCGATGCCGGCGGTCACGATCCCGTCCAGGAGCACCACGGCCTTGTCGAGCTCCTCGGCACCGGAGTCGAGCCGCTGGTAGCCGAGGACGTTGTCGACGAGGGCCGTCATCCGGGCGTAGCCGGCGGCCAGGTGGTGCAGGACCTGGTTGGCCTCGGGCCACAGCTGTCCGGCGTCGTCGGCGGCGAGGGTGCCCAGCTGGGTGCGGAGTTCCTCCAGGGGCCCGCGCAGGGACTCGGCGAGGACGGCGGTCAGCTGCTCGTGGCGGGCGGCGAGGGAGGCGTACTTCTCGGCCTGCGCCTCGCGCTCGGCGGCGTGCCGCTCGGCCCGGTCGGCGAGTTCCGCCGCGTGCCGCTCGGCGAGGCCGGCGAGCTCGGCGGCGTGCTCCTCGACGAGCTGCTCGTACGGCCTGCGGTCGGTGAAGGTCATCACGGCGCCGACGAGCTGGTCGCCGTCCCGTACCGGAGCGGTCGTCAGGTCGACCGGCACCCGGTCGCCCTTCTTCGCCCACAGGACCTGGCCCCGGACCCGGTGCTTGCGCCCGGACTTGAGGGTGTCGGCGAGCGGGGACTCCTCGTACGGGAAGGGCTCGCCGTCGGCGCGCTTGGCGAGGATCAGCGGGTGGAGCTCCTGGCCGCCGAGCTCGCCGGCGCGGTAGCCGAGGATCTGCGCGGCGGCGGGGTTCACGAGGACGACCCGGCCCTCGGTGTCGGTGCCGACGACGCCCTCGGCCGCGGCGCGCAGGATCATCTCGGTCTGGCGCTGCGAGCGGGCGAGTTCGGCCTCGGTGTCGAGGGTGCCGGTGAGGTCCCGTACGACGAGCATGAGCAGCTCGTCGCCGGTGTAGCCGCCGTACGAGTCGTAGGCCTCGCGGCCGTCCTCCAGGCTGGCGCTGGTGACCTCGACGGGGAACTCGGAGCCGTCCGTGCGGCGGGCGATCATCCGGGTCGGCTTGGTGCGGCCGCGCTCGTCGGCGCCGTCGGGGCGGCGCATGGAGCCCGGGATGAGGCGCGAGTCGAAGGTCGGCAGGAGATCCAGCAGGCCGCGCCCGACGAGCGCGGTGCCGGGCGTCTCGAACATGCCGAGGGCGATGGTGTTGGCGTTGACGACCGTGCCGTTGCAGTTGACGAGCACGAGGCCGTCGGGGAGGGCGTCGAGTATGGCTGCGAGGCGAGCAGCGCCTCGGGATGGCCTGCTGCTCACGACGACGCTTCCTCCCTGACGCACTGCACGTGCTTGCCTATCGGCCGGCCGGCCCCATCTTGCCCCTCGGGCCGCAGCCTGTCACTGAGGGGAGTCTAAGGGAGCCTCCGGGGGTCACCCCCGGACGAGGGGAAGCAGAGGCTCCAGATTCTCCCAGCGGTCGATCTCGCACCCGTTCGCCCGGGAGAAACGAGCGTCGACCTTGCGGCCCTGCCAGGTGCCGGTGACGTGGGCGAGGGCGGGCCCGCCGTAGATCTGGGTGCACATCCGGTCCTTGGGGACGGGGAGGAACGGGTCGCCGCCCTGCTGCGCCAGCTGGTCGAGGCGCTTGCAGGCGTTCTCGGCGGCGGGGTGGTTGCCCTTGGCGCGGTCGCCACAGGTCAGCTCGAAGGTGCCGTCGGCGTTGGGGTGGCCGCTCTTCTCGACCGTCACGGTCAGCGAGTCTGGTGACGAGAACAGGTTCAGCGGCGGAAGCGGGCCGAGGCCGGCGGTCCCGACGGCGGCGGTGGCGAGGGTCGCGAGGACGAGACTGCGCAGCATGCGGATCTCCAGAAGCACGGGGGTACGACGGGCGCGGGTGCACGACGCGCCCGCCCCCTCTAACGCTCCGGGCGCCCCGGCGTTGCGCAACCGGTGGTGCGCCGGGCGGGGCGGGGCTTTGCCCTGGACCCCGGAGCACTAGTACGGTGAGAATCGATTGGTGACAGCGGGTTCGCCTGTGTCATCATCTGCACGCACCACCCGCGTATGCGCGAGGTGCATGGAGGCGTCGCCTAGTCCGGTCTATGGCGCCGCACTGCTAATGCGGTTTGGGTCTTAAAGCCCATCGAGGGTTCAAATCCCTCCGCCTCCGCCCCATACCGAAGCCCCGGCCCCAAGGCCGGGGCTTCGGTCGTTCCCGGCCCTGTTCCGCCTCCACCCTCCGACGGTGTGACCCCGGTCTCTTTCCGCGCGTTTTCCCCTCGCGCAACCCGCCCCGACGACCCCGCCCGCCGACCCTCACTCGACCCCCACCTCGACGTTTTCGCAGGTCACAAGGGGTGTGGGGAATGGATTTCACATGACGGCGGGACTCATGTAATGTTCTTCCTGTCGCCGGGACAGCGGGCCGAAAGGGCCGGGAAACGGAGACAAGAACTAAAAACAAGCACTCGTAGCTTAACGGATAGAGCATCTGACTACGGATCAGAAGGTTGCAGGTTCGAATCCTGCCGAGTGCACACAGGTGAGAGGCCCGGACGAGAGTCCGGGCCTCTTGCGTTTCCGGGAGCAGGAGCGAGCTGCACGTGCGGCGGGTGTTCCGGAGCGGGAGCACGCGCACTTCGGCGCGACGGGCACGCACGGCGAAGCGGAGCGGGGCCGGTGCCGTCGTGGAGGGAGCTGGCACGATGCCGCGCATGGATCAGGCTTTGAACACCCTGGAGCATGAGTTCCGCTCGGAACCCGGGAGTTTCCTGCTCGGACTGCGCTGTGATCTCGTCTGGGACCGGGAGGGCCGGTGGACAGGTCGAGCGGGTGTGCGAGGTTCGCGCCCGGCGGCCGATCGCCGCTCCCGTCGTCAATTCCTTCGGAGACTCCTCACAGTGTGAGGAGTTCATGCGGAGCGCGAAGGGGAGCGTCGTGCTCGACGGCAAGGCCGTCGAGCCGGAGACCCGTCAGGGTGACCCGATCGCCGTGCGGAGCGTCGCGGGGAACGCGGTGACCGGAGACGGCGGGACCGTCGACGCCGTCGGGTGCGGGCTGTGGTTCCAGCTGCCCGCTCTGGCCCCCGGGAAGCACCGGCTGCGGATCCGGGGGAGCGCCGGTGACTTCTCGACCGGCGTGGACCACGCGTTGACCGTTGTGGCGTGAGTCGTAGGGCGAAGGCCCCGAGGTGCCTCCAGGTCTCCTGGATGCCCTCGGGGTCTTCGCCTTACCCGGGTCAGGCCGTGGCCGTGGCCGGGGCCGGGGTGGCCGGGGTGCGGAGGATGCGGCGGCGGCGGGTCGGGACGCCGAGCTTCGGGTTGGCCACGCCCCAGGCCGCGCCCTTGCAGATCAGTTCCTTGTAGCGGGCGGCGAGCCGGCCGGTCAGGGCCGCGCTGACCGAGCGGTCGTCGGCGGTGACGTACTGGATCAGGCCGTCCCTGCGGCCCAGCGAGATGCACTGGTTGTGGTAGCGCGGCTGCGTCTTCGGGAGCTTTCCGCCGGTCAGGCGGGCCGCGATGCCGTCGGCCGCCAGCCAGGCCATCGGGGTGCCCGAGGCGCACGACATCCGCAGCGGCTTGTCGCCCGGGCCCATCGCCAGGGCCGCGTCCCCGACCGCGTACACGTCCGGGTGGGAGACCGAGCGCATCGTCGCGTCCACCACGATCTGGCCGTTCTCGGCGACCTCCAGGGTGGTGGCCCGTGCGATCGGGTGCACGGCGAAGCCGGTGGTCCAGACGGTGACCGCCGCCGGGACGGTGGTGCCGTCGGCCGTGGTCACGCGGTCCGCCTCGACCGCCGTGACCGCGGTGTGCTCGTACGTCGTGATGCCGAGGCCGGCGAAGACCTTCCGTACGTGCGCGCGGCCCTTCTCCGACAGCCAGTCGCCCAGACCGCCGCGGGCCGCGAGCGCGACGTCGAGGTCGGGGCGGGCCTCGGCGATCTCGGTCGCCGCCTCCAGGCCGGTGAGGCCGCCGCCGACGACGACCACGGACTGCCCGGCCTCCAGGGCGGCCAGGCGCTCGCGCAGCCGGAGCGCGCCGGGGCGGCTGGAGATCTCGTGGGCGTGCTCGGCCGTGCCGGGGACGCCCTGGGTGTTCCAGCCGCTGCCGAGGGCGTACACGAGGGTGTCGTACTCCAGTTCCTCGGCGCCGGTCCCGGTCGTGACGGAGACGGTCTTCCGGTCGGCGTCGACCGCCGTGACCTTCGCCAGCTTCAGTTCGACGCCCGTGCCCGCGAACATCTCGCTGAAGGGCCGGGGGGTGAGCTCCTGGCCGACCGCCAGCTGGTGCAGGCGGACGCGCTCGACGAAGTCGGGCTCGGCGTTGACGAGGGTGATGGCGACGTCCTCGCTGTGGAGCTGCTTGGCGAGGCGTCCGGCGGTGATGGCTCCGGTGTAGCCGGCTCCGAGGACGATGATCCGGTGCTGCTGCATGTGCCTGCTCCTGTCTCACGCGGTTTCGACCCTTGAACCGGGCAGCCCCGCGATTCCTGACAGGAGTGGGATGTGAGCTGGGTCACATGGTTCTCAGAAGGCCGCTTCCACGAGAGGGGCGCCGTGGTCCGTCGTCGCCCAGTGCCGCGTCGCGCGCTCGAGCTTGTCCGGGTTCACCTGGTTCCGGAAGGCGGTGATGCCCTCGGCCGTGACCTCCAGGCACATGATGCCGACGACCTTGCCGTCGAGCACCGCCACCGCGGCGGGGGAGCCGTTCGCGGTCGTCGCGTAGACGTCGGGCGAACCGCCGATCACCTTGCGCTTGGCGATGCCGGGCTTGAACAGGCCCCGCATGAACGTCGCCACCGCGAGCGCCCCCTCGAACGCCCTCGCCCGGGCCGGGACCTTGCCCCCGCCGTCGCCGATCGCGACGGCGTCGCCCGTCAGGAGCCGTACGAGCGGCTCGGTCCGGCCGCTGGTGGCCGCGGCGAGGAACTCCTCGACGATCCGCCGCGCCTCGGCCTCGTCGATCTCCGTACGGGCCTTGCCGTCGGCGACGTGCTTCTTGGCGCGGTGGAAGATCTGCTGGCTGGCGGCCTCGCTGATGTCGAGGATCTCGGCGATCTCCCGGTGCGGGTAGTCGAAGGCCTCCCGGAGGACGTACACCGCGCGCTCGTTGGGGGAGAGGCGCTCCATGACGGCGAGGACGGCGTACGAGACGGATTCGCGCTGCTCGGCGGTGTCGGCGGGGCCGAGCATCGGGTCGCCGGCGAGCAGGGGCTCGGGCAGCCACTCGCCCACGTACGTCTCGCGGCGCGCGCGGGCCGAGGTGAGCTGGTTGAGGCACAGGTTGGTGAGGACCTTCGTCAGCCAGGCCTCGGGGACCTCGATGCGGTCGACGTCGGCTGCCTGCCAGCGCAGGAAGGTGTCCTGCACGGCGTCCTCGGCCTCGCTCGCCGAGCCCAGGAGGCGGTAGGCGATCGCCTCAAGGCGGGGCCGCGAGGCCTCGAACCGGTCCACGTCGTTCATGGTCAGAGGCATGGTCCGGATTTTAGTCCGGGCGGGGCTCCCCGCGGCAGACCGCACACGGCCGTAGCGGCCCTCAGGGGACGGGAGTTAGGGTCTGATGATCTTTCTTTTCTCATCCGATGTGGGGGTTTGGGGCATGGCGCTCTTCGGGAACGCGCACAAGATCGATCCGGCGCAGGCGCAGCAGGACTTCGCGCGGCTGCTCGGCCAGGGGGAGCAGGTGCACGCCGCGTACCTGCTGATCCGCGACACCATCTTCTTCACCGACCGGCGGCTCGTGCTCGTCGACAAGCAGGGGATCACCGGCAAGAAGGTCGAGTACCACTCGATCCCGTACCGGAGCATCACGCACTTCGCGGTCGAGACGGCCGGCACGTTCGACCTGGACGCCGAGCTGAAGATCTGGATCTCGGGCAGCCAGCTGCCGATCCAGAAGACCTTCACGAAGGGCGTCGACATCTACGAGGTGCAGGCGATCCTGACGCAGTTCGTCGCCAAGTAGGCGCGCCTGCTCGTCGCCAAGTAAGCGCGCCTGCTTGTCGCCGAGTGGGCGCGCCTGGGGAGGGTTTTCGGGGGAATCCCTGAAAACCCTCCCCTTTTGGGTGAACCTGTCTGATTTGCATGTCAGTTGAATATGCCCTCGGCCTAGCTTTCGAGGCGGAGGTGATGATCGATGGATGCGATCGACATCGATGACCTGGCGTACGTCGCCACCGGAGCGCGCCTGCGGCGGCTGACCTCGCCGGACGGGACCCACTGGTTCCCGTTGGCGGACGTGGCGAGACGGCTCGGATACGCGGGGACGCGGGAGGCGCTGCGGACCGTGACGCTGCCCGAGGAGTGCCTGGCGGCCGCGCGGGACGTCGGCGGGGGAGCGGACTTCCCCGGCCGGTCCACCGGGATCCGGGCGTCGACGCGGATGGTGAGCCTGGAGGGGCTCGTCCAGCTCGTGGGGGCCTGCCGGAGACCCGAGGCCGGGCCGTTCCGGGCGTGGACGGCGGGGGTCGTCGCGGCGGTCCAGCGATACGGCGGATACGGGCTCGAACCCTCGCCGGTGCACGCCGGGTACCTGCTGCCTCCGGAGCTCGTCGACGTCCTCGTACGACTGGAGGGGCGGTTCGACGAACGGGCCGCCGCCTACGCCGAACACGTCGAGTACGCGGAGCTGCTCCGCGAGACCCGGCAGAACCTCTCCAGGGTCGCCGACTCCCTGGAGCGGCTCGCCGTTCCCCGCCAGCGCACCGGCGCCGCCGTCGCGCTCACCCCGCAGGAGCTCGTCGAGTCCTGGGCCATCACCGGGGACATGCGGACGGTCGCCTCCTGCCTGGCGCCCGCGCTCGTCCGGGGCGGCGTGCGCTACCGGCCCCAGGACGTCACCCGCTGTACCGGCCTCTCCTGCGAACGCGTCCGTGACTGCGTCCGTCTCCTGCTCGAACGCGGCTGCATGCGCGAGGTGGGCAGACCGGCCCCGGACGGGACCCGGATCTACGTGCTGCCCTGATCCTTCCGCCCCACGGCCACCACCTGGTACGCGTCCTCGTACACGATCCTGCCCGGGTCCGCCGACTCCAGGCGTACGCAGGGCACGCCGTGGTCCCGCAGGATGCGCAGGTACGGGGCGACCCGGGCCAGCGCCTCGGTCGCCGACGGCCGGAACCAGGCGGCCGCCCCCGGGTTCACCGCCGGGTCGTAGACCGTCGGGTCCACCGTCGTCGGGTCGGGGAAGTGCGCGTCGTACCAGTCGTTCGAGGCGCGCCAGACGGCGTATTCGTCGGCGGAGAGCCTTCCGTCCCTGGCCAGGGCGTTGGCGAGGCCGAAGACCCCGGGGTGGTGGCCCCGCGGGCTTCTGGTCGGGGACTGGAAGCGGATGTGGCGGAGACTGGGCATTCAAGGAGGATGGCGCATCCGGGGAGCTCAGGAGGGCGGGCGGCGTGGAGTGGTGGTGCCGGGGGATCGGCTGGGCCGGCGGCGTGCCCGGGCTGCGGTGGCGGGGCGGGCGCGTCAGCACGCTCACGTACGGGCAGGCGCTCGCCTTCCGGGCCGTCGGCGTCCGGCGGTGCCCCGGTGCCCGCGGCAATCCCTGCCCGCTGGAGGCCGTCGTCCCCGGGCGGGCCACCGGCGGGCGGTGCCCGGAGTGCGCGCGGCTCGACCGGGCGCACTCCGTCGCGGCCGACACCGTCGCGGACGACCCGCAGCCCTACCGCGTCTACCTGGCCTGGTTCGGGCCCGGCATGACCAAGGTCGGGATCACCGCCGAGGCCCGCGGCGAGGCCCGGCTCCTGGAGCAGGGCGCCGTCGCGTTCAGCTGGCTCGGCCGGGGCCCGCTGATGGCCGCCCGGCGCACCGAGGAGGTCCTGCGGCAGGCCCTCGGCGTGCCCGACCGGGTGGCGTACGAGCGCAAGCGGGCCGCCCGGCACGCCCTGCCGCCCGCCGCGGACCGGGCCCGTGAGGTCGAGGAGCTGTACCGGCGGGCCCGGGCGGTGGGCGGCTGGACGGAGACCCTGGAGCCGCTGGAGTTCGCCGCGCGCGACCACGCGGAGGCCTTCCACCTCGACGGACTGCCCCCGCTCGCCGGCATGGTCGCCGAGCTCGTCGGCGGCGGTGTCGTCACCGGGCGACTGCTCGCCGCCGCCGGTCCCGACCTGCACCTCCTCGTACCCGACGGGCGCTGTCTCGCCCTCGACACCCGGCTCATGGGCGGCTGGATCCTCGAAGCCGCCGGGCCGGACGAGGCTTTCTCGGTGCCGGTGACGGCGGTGGCTCCGCCCGTGGCCGAGAGCGCCCAGGAGGGGCTCTTCTGAGCCCGGTCTTTCGCTGAGCCGCGGGTGCTTCTCGATCCCGGGGTCCTTCGCTGATCCCGGGTCCTGCGCCGAGCCGCAGGTCCTGGTCGAGCCCGGATCCTTCTCCGAGCCGTGGATTCTCCGTTCGTAAAGTCTTGGATCCCTTTCCCGGGCCGCCGTGGACATCCCGCCTCCGCCCCGGCGAGGGTGATCACATGACCCCGAAGCTGGTGGCGGGCCTCGAACCGCCCTATTACACCGCCGTGTTCACCTCCGTCCGTCCCGACGCCCCCGAGGGCTACGCCGAGACCTCCGCCCGGATGCAGGAGGTCGTCCAGGAGATCGCCGGCTTCCTCGGCTACGAGTCCGCCCGCACCCCCGGCGGCATCGGCATCACCGTCGCCTACTTCCGCGACCTGGAGTCCCTGGACACCTGGCGTCTCCACGCCGAGCACCAGGCGGCCAAGGCGCACGGGCGGAAGCACTGGTACGACAGTTACAGCGTCCACATCGGCAAGGTCGAGCGGAGCTACGGCTTTGAGCGCGAGTGAGACCGAAGGGCTGCTGACGCGTCTCGGGCTCCCCGGACTCGTCGACGTACACACGCACTTCATGCCGCAGAACGTCCTCGACAAGGTCTGGGCGTACTTCGACGCCGTCGGCCCCCTGACCGGCGTCGAGTGGCCCATCACCTACCGCGAGGAGGAGGAGCGCCGGCTCGCCCTCCTGCGCGGGTTCGGCGCGGTCGCCTTCACCGCGATGCTCTACCCGCACAAGCCCGGCATGGCCGCCTGGCTGAACTCCTGGGCCGCCGACTTCGCCGCCCGCACCCCCGACTGTCTGCACACGGCGACCTTCTTCCCCGAGCCGGGCGTCGACGCGTACGTCCACCAGGCGCTCGCCGCCGGCGCCCGGGTCTTCAAGGTGCACCTCCAGGTCGGGGGCTTCGATCCGGGCGATCCCCGGCTCGACTCCGTCTGGGGAACGCTCGCCGACAGCCGTACGCCCGTCGTGGTGCACTGCGGCTCCGGCCCCACCCCGGGCGAGTTCACCGGCCCCGGGCCCATGGGACGGCTGCTCGCCCGCCACCCCCGGCTGCGGGTGATCGTCGCCCACATGGGGATGCCGGAGTACGGCGAGTTCCTCGACCTGGCCCAGCGGTACGAGGGCGTCCACCTCGACACCACCATGGCCTTCACCGACTTCAGCGAGCGGCTCGCGCCCTTCCCGGAGGCCGAGCGCAAGCGGCTGCTCGACCTGGGCGACCGGATCCTCCTCGGCTCGGACTTCCCGAACATCCCGTACCCCTACGTCCACCAGCTCCACGCCCTCGAACGCCTCGGGCTCGGGGACGACTGGCTCCGGCGGGTCCTGTACGGGAACGGAGCCGCGTTGTTTCACGTGAAACACGCTCCGTAACCCCTGGGCTTTCTCAGGGAATTCACAGGAAAGGGAAAGAGGCCTCTCAGCGGCGGCCGACACCGTGGGGCCATGACCGTCACCACACGCCGCACCGGCACCCACGCCGATCTGCTCCGCGCCGACGGAACCGCCGTCCGGGTGCTCGTCGTCGACGACGAGGCCTCGCTCGCCGAGCTGCTCTCCATGGCCCTGCGCTACGAGGGCTGGCAGGTCCGCAGCGCGGGAGACGGGGCCGCCGCGCTCCGCTCCGCGCGCGAGTTCCGGCCCGATGTCGTCATCCTCGACATCATGCTCCCGGACGTCGACGGGCTGAGCCTGCTGGGCTCGATCCGCCGCGAGCTGCCCGACGTACCCGTGCTGTTCCTGACGGCGAAGGACGCCGTCGAGGACCGTATCGCCGGGCTCACCGCCGGCGGCGACGACTACGTCACCAAGCCCTTCAGCCTGGAGGAGGTCGTGGCCCGGCTGCGCGGCCTCATCCGCAGGTCGGGGGCCGCGCAGACGCGCAGCGAGTCCCTGCTCGCCGTGGGGGACCTGACCCTCGACGAGGACAGCCACGAGGTCACCCGGGGCGGCGAGTCCATCCACCTCACCGCGACCGAGTTCGAGCTGCTGCGCTACCTCATGCGCAATCCGCGCCGGGTGCTCAGCAAGGCGCAGATCCTCGACCGGGTCTGGTCGTACGACTTCGGCGGCCAGGCCAACGTCGTCGAGCTCTACATCTCCTATCTGCGCCGGAAGATCGACGCGGGCCGCTCGCCGATGATCCACACCCGGCGCGGAGCCGGTTATCTGATCAAGCCGGGGGAGTAGCTTCCGTGCGCGTACGACGCGGGCGGCCGTGGTCGCTGCGGACCCGGCTCGTCGTGTCGGCGGTCGCGCTCATCGCGGTCGTCGCGGCGGTGATCGGTACGGTCACGACGATCGCGTTCCGCTCGTACCTGTACGACCAGGCCGACGAGCAGGTGCGGGCCGTCTCGAACCGGGCCGCCGGGCCGCCGGTCGCCCTGGGCGCGCCCGATCCGCTGGGGGACCGGGAGCCGCTCGCCTTCGTCGTCGGGCCGGGCGTGCCGAACGGCACGCTCGGCGCCGTGCTCACCAGCGACGGCGTCTCCTCCGCCGGATATCAGTCGGAGACCGAGGACAGCGGGGTGTACGGGGCGAAGTTCCAGGTCAGGAAGGTCAGCGCGGCCCAGGGAGCCGCGCTCGAAGCCGTCCCGCGGGACGGCAGGCCGCACACCGTCGAGCTGCCCGGCGGGCTCGGCTCGTACCGGGTCCAGTACTCCGCCGGCGCCCACGGCGAGTTCCTCACCGGCATCCCCCTCACCGAGGTCGAGGACGCCCTGTCCACCCTCGTCCTCGTCGAGCTGAGCGTCACGGGCGCCGGGCTCGTCGCCGCCTCGCTCGCCGGGACCCTGCTCGTCCGGGTCGCCCTCCGCCCGCTGCGGCGGGTGGCCATCACCGCCCGTCAGGTCACCCGACTCCCGCTGCACAGCGGGGAGGTGGCGCTCCATCAGCGGGTCCCGGTGGCCGAGGCAGACCCGCGCACCGAGGTCGGCCAGGTCGGCGCGGCCCTCAACCGGATGCTCGACCACGTCCACTCGGCCCTCGACGCCCGCCAGCAGAGCGAGACCCGGGTGCGGCAGTTCGTCGCGGACGCCAGCCACGAGCTGCGCACCCCGCTCGCCTCGATCCGGGGCTACGCGGAGCTCACCCGGCGCGGCCACGAGGAGTGCGGCCCCGACACCCGGCACGCCCTCCTCCGCATCGAGTCCGAGGCGACCCGCATGACGGGCCTGGTCGAGGACCTCCTGCTGCTCGCCCGGCTCGACGCGGGCCGGCCCCTGTCGTACGAGACGATCGACCTCGTCCCGCTCGTCGTGGACGCCGTCAGCGACGCCCGCGCCGCCGGACCCGACCACCACTGGCGCCTCGAACTGCCCACGGACGGCGCGGTCGTACGGGCCGACGGCGCCCGGCTCCACCAGGTCCTGGTCAACCTCCTCGCCAACGCCCGTACCCACACCCCGCCCGGCACCAAGGTCACCGCACGCGTCCGCACCGAAGCCACGGCCACGCTCGTCGAGATCGGGGACGACGGCCCCGGCATCCCGCCCGCGCTGCTCCCCGCCGTCTTCGAACGCTTCGCGCGCGGCGACGCCTCCCGCTCCCGGAACGCCGGATCCACCGGCCTCGGTCTCGCCATCGTCCGCGCGGTCGTGCTCGCCCACGGCGGAGACGTGACCGTCGAGAGCGCCCCCGGCCGGACCGTCTTCACCGTCCGGCTGCCCGCCGCGAAGAAGGACGCCGCCCGGGACTCACAGGCAGGCCACAGGCTCATCACACAGCCGTGACAGCGGGGCCCGGGAGGGTCCCTGTCATGCGAACCCAAACCCTCGGGGAAGCCCTTCCCGCCCGGGAGCACCTGCCGGTGAACGTGGCCGGACGGCCCGTCCTGGACGTGGTCATCCCCGTCTACAACGAGGAGAAGGACCTGGAGCCGTGTGTCCGCCGGCTCCACGAGCACCTCCTCCGGACCTTCCCGTACGGCTTCCGCATCACCGTCGCCGACAACGCCTCCACCGACACGACCCCCGACGTCGCAGCCGCCCTCGCCGCCGAGGTGCCCGAGGTGCGCTCCGTGCGGCTGGAGCAGAAGGGCCGCGGGCGGGCGCTGCGGACCGTGTGGTCGGCCTCGGACGCGCCCGTCCTCGCCTACATGGACGTGGACCTGTCCACCGACCTCAACGCCCTGCTCCCGCTGGTCGCGCCCCTCATCTCCGGCCACTCGGACCTGGCGATCGGCTCCCGGCTCTCCCGCTCCTCGCGGGTGGTGCGCGGGCCGAAGCGGGAGTTCATCTCGCGCGCCTACAACCTGATCCTGCGCTCCTCGCTCGCCGCCCGGTTCTCCGACGCGCAGTGCGGCTTCAAGGCCATACGGCGGGAGGTCGCCGAGCGGCTCCTGCCGATGGTGGAGGACACCGGCTGGTTCTTCGACACCGAGATGCTGGTGCTGGCCGAGCGGGCCGGGCTCCGCATCCACGAGGTGCCGGTCGACTGGGTCGACGACCCGGACTCGACCGTGCACATCGTGAAGACGGCCACCGACGACCTCAAGGGCGTCTGGCGGGTGGGGCGGGCCCTCGCGACCGGTTCGCTGCCCCTCGACCGGCTCGCCCGGCCCTTCGGCGACGACCCCCGCGACCGTGAACTGAACGGTGTGCCGGGCGGACTCGCCCGCCAGCTCGTCGGCTTCTGCGTGGTCGGGGCCCTGTCCACGCTGTTCTACCTGGCGCTGTACTCGGCCTTCCGCCTCGGCGTCGGCCCGCAGCTCGCCAACGCCGCCGCCCTGCTGGTCTCCGCCGTCGCCAACACGGCCGCCAACCGGCGCCTCACCTTCGGCGTACGGGGCCGGGACCGGGCCGTCCGCCACCAGGCGCAGGGGCTCGTGGTCCTCGCCATCGGCCTCGCCCTGACCAGCGGTTCGCTCGCCGCGCTCGACGCGGCGACCGGCGATCCGGCGCACGCCACCGAGCTCGCCGTCCTGATCGTCGCCAACCTCGCCGCGACCGTCCTGCGCTTCCTCCTCTTCCGGCTCTGGGTCTTCCCGGACCGCGCCCCCACAAGGAACGAACGATGACCACTCCGCCCATCGCCGTCCACGCGGCGCCCCGCAGCGGCCCGCTCGCGCGGCTGTGGCGCGGCCGCGCCGAGGACGCCCCCTGGGTCCGGCCCGCCTTCCTCGGCCTGCTCGCCGCCACCGCGCTGCTCTACCTGTGGAACCTGAGCGCCTCCGGGTACGCCAACTCCTTCTACTCCGCCGCCGTCCAGGCGGGCTCCGAGAGCTGGAAGGCCTTCTTCTTCGGCTCCCTCGACGCGGCCAACGCCATCACCGTCGACAAGCCGCCGGCCGCGCTCTGGCCGATGGCCCTGTCCGTCCGGCTCTTCGGCCTCGGCTCCTGGCAGATCCTCGTGCCCGAGGTGCTCATGGGCGTGGGCACGGTCGCCGTGCTCTACGCGGCCGTCCGGCGCCGCTTCGGCGCCGGCGCCGGCCTGATCGCGGGCGCGGTCCTCGCCCTGACGCCCGTCGCCGCGCTGATGTTCCGCTTCAACAACCCGGACGCGTTGCTCGCGCTCCTGATGACGGTCGCCGTGTACTGCGTGCTGCGCGCCCTGGAGCGGGAGGAGGGCAGCGCGAAGTGGCTCGTGCGGGCGGGCGTGGCCCTCGGCTTCGCGTTCCTCGCGAAGACCCTCCAGGCCTTCCTGATCCTGCCGCCGCTCGCCCTCGTGTACGTGGTGTGCGCGCCCGGCGGCCTCGGGCGGCGGCTCGGCCGGATCGCCCTGGGCGGGCTCGCGATGCTCGTCTCGGCGGGCTGGTGGGTGGCCCTGGTCGAGCTGTGGCCGCAGTCCTCCCGTCCGTACGTCGGAGGCTCGCAGAGCAACAGCTTCCTGGAGCTCACCTTCGGCTACAACGGCCTCGGCCGCATCAACGGCGACGAGGTCGGCAGCGTCGGCGGCCGTGGCGGCGCCGGCAGGGTCACGGAGAACCTGCCGGGCGGGATGGAACTGCCCGTCCGCGCCGGCGGAGGCTGGGGCGAGACCGGCATCGGCCGGATGTTCAACGACCAGGTCGGCGGCCAGATCTCCTGGCTGCTCCCGGCCGCGCTGCTGCTCCTCGTCGCCGGGCTCGTGGTGACCTGGCGGGCGCCGCGTACGGACACGGCGCGCTCGGCGTTCCTGGTGTGGGGCGGCTCGCTGCTGGTGACGACGGCCGTCTTCAGCTTCATGGCCGGCATCTTCCACGAGTACTACACGGTGGCCATGGCCCCGTACCTCGCCGCCCTGACCGGCATGGGCGCGGCGGTGCTGTGGGAGGAGCGGACCCGGTTCCCCGCCTCGGCGGCCCTCGCCGCCTCGGTCGCGGTGACGGCGGTGTGGGGCTGGATGCTGCTGGGCCGTACGCCGGACTGGCTGCCGTGGCTGCGCTGGACGGTGCTCGTCGCCGGGTGCGCGGCGGCGCTCGGGCTGCTGCTCGCGGTTCGCATCCGAGGGGCTGACCGGCGGTTCGGCCTCGCGGCGGCCGGCCTCGGCCTCGCGGCGGGCCTCGCGGGCCCCTTCGCGTACACCCTGGCGACCCTGGCCGACGGCCATCAGGGCTCGATCGTGACGGCCGGTCCGGCCGGCGCGGCGATGGGCGGCCGGGGCCCGGGCATGCGGGGCGGACCGGTGTTCGTCCTCTACGGCCCAGGACCGGGCGGCGGCCAGGGCATGGGCCAGGGGCAGGGGCAGGGGCAGGGTCTGGGCCAGGGCCGGCCGCCGGGCGGCGGCCAGGCTCCCGGCGGTCAGGGCGGTCAGGCCCCCGGTCAGGCTCCCGGCGGTCAGGCTCCCGCCGGCCCGCAGCTCCCCGAGGGCGCCCGGCCCGGCGCCGTCGGCGGCCTGCTCAACGGTGCCGACGTCGGCACCGAGGCCAAGCGGAAGCTCATGGCGGACGCCGACGACTACACGTGGGTCGGCGCGGCGATCGGCGCGCAGAACGCGGCCAGTTACCAGCTCGCCACCGGGAAGCCGGTCATGGCGATCGGCGGCTTCAACGGCAGCGACCCGTCACCGACCCTCGCGCAGTTCAAGCAGTACGTGGCCGAGGGGAAGATCCACTACTTCCTCGCCTCCGGCGGCGGCTTCGGCGCGGGCGGCAGCTCGGCCGAGATCACGTCGTGGGTGGAGTCCACGTTCGACAAGACCACGGTCGACGGAGCCACCTTCTACGACCTGACCAGCAGGAAGTAGCCCGAAGAAGAAAATCCCTATACACCGTAAGAGAGCTCCTATACGGTGTACGAGCCTTGGCCTCGTACACCGTATAGGAGTCCCCTCCCATGACAGCTACCGGCGGCCACCCCCAGCGCTGGCTGATCCTCGGCGTCATCTGTCTCGCCCAGCTCACCGTGCTGCTCGACAACACCGTGCTCAGCGTCGCCATCCCCTCGCTGACCTCCGAGCTGCACGCCTCCACCACCGACATCCAGTGGATGATCAACGCGTACTCGCTCGTCCAGTCCGGCCTGCTGCTCACCGCCGGCAACGCCGCCGACCGCTACGGCCGCAAGAAGCTCCTCGCCACCGGTCTCGCGCTCTTCGGCCTCGGCTCGCTCGCCGCGGGACTCGCCGGCTCCACCGGCCAGCTGATCGCCGCCCGCGCGGGCATGGGCGTCGGCGGCGCGCTCCTGATGACCACCACCCTCGCCGTCGTGATGCAGATCTTCGACGACTCGGAGCGGGTCAAGGCCATCGCGCTCTGGTCCACGGTCGCCTCGCTCGGCTTCGCCGGCGGCCCCCTGATCGGCGGCGTGATCCTGAACCACTTCTGGTGGGGAATGATCTTCCTGATCAACATCCCGGTCGCGGCGCTCGCCCTCGTCGCCGTCCTCAAGCTCGTCCCGGAGTCCAAGAACCGCCAGGGCGAGCGCCCCGACCTGCTGGGCGCGCTGCTCTCCACCATCGGCATGACCGCCGTCGTGTACGCGATCATCAGCGGCCCCGAGCACGGGTGGCTCTCCGCGCAGGTCCTCGTCCCGGCCGGGATCGGTGTCCTCGGGCTCGGCGCCTTCGCACTGTGGGAGCTGCACACCCCGTACCCGATGCTCGACATGCACTTCTTCCGGAACCAGAAGTTCATCGGCGCCATCGGCGGTTCGATCCTGGTCGTCTTCGGCATGGGCGGCTCGCTCTTCCTGCTCACCCAGCACCTGCAGTTCGTCCTCGGGTACGAGCCGCTCGAAGCCGGTCTCCGGATGGCGCCGCTCGCCCTGACGATCGTCGGCCTCAACCTGACCGGCGTCGGCCCGAAGATCGTCATGAAGCTCGGCACCCCGCCCACCGTCGTCCTCGGCATGACCCTGGTCGCCGCCGGCCTCACCTCGATCGCTCTGCTCGGCGGCGGCACGGACGGCAGCTACGGGGGGATGCTGCTCGGCCTCGTCCTCATGGGCGTCGGCATCGCCGTCTCCTCACCGGCCATGGCCAACGCGGTGATGAGCGCGATCCCGCCGGAGAAGGCGGGCGTGGGCGCCGGGATCAACGGCACCCTCGCGGAGTTCGGCAACGGCCTGGGCGTCGCCGTCCTCGGAGCCGTGCTCAACGCCCGTTTCGCCGCCCTCGTCGCCGTCACCGCGACCTCCCTCCCCGCCGCCCTGGCCGCCGCGGGCGGCGAGGCCGAGCGCCGGCAGATCTCGGACGCCTTCGCCTCCGGCCTCCAGACCAGCCAGCTGGTGGGCGCGATCGCCGTCTTCGCCGGCGGCCTCCTCGCGGCGGCCCTGCTCAAGCGGGCCGAGCGCACGGAGAAGGCCGTGAACACCGAGCAGCCCGTCGCTGCCTAGCATGGTGACGGACCGCTGACAGACGGAGGAACGCGATGGTCAAGGCAGCCGATCGGGCCAAGAACCCGGCGCGTTCCAGCGTGTGGCTGGAGAAGCGGGCCACCCGCAGCGGCGGCGGCCCGGCCGGGCTCGACCGGGACCGGATCGTCGCCGTCGCGGTCCGGATGCTCGACGACGAGGGCCTCGCCAAGCTGTCGATGCGCAAACTCGCGACCGAGCTGGGCGTCACGGCCATGTCCCTCTACTGGTACGTGGACACCAAGGACGACATCATCGAGTACGCCATGGACAGCGTCTACGGCGAGATCGACCTCGCGGCGGTCGACGCCGCCGGGACCTGGCAGGAGCGGATCCGGCTGCTCGCCCTGGACTACCGGCGGATGCTCGTCCGCCACGGATGGATGTCGCCGAGCGCCGGCCAGTACCTCAACATCGGCCCGAACTCGATCGCCGTCGGCCACAAGATCCACGACACGATCAAGGAGACCGGTCTCTCCCTCGACCGGAGGCCGAGCGCGATGTCGGCGGTCTTCCAGTTCGTGTACGGCTACGGCACGGTCGAGTCCCAGTTCGGCCGGCGCGCGGCGGAGGCCGGGATGTCGCAGGACGAGTTCTACGTGGACTCGGTGAACGCCTTCCGGGACGACCCGGAACTCACGGACCGGATCGAGGGCCTGCGGGAGATCCTCGACGAGCGGACCTCGCACGACGACCTCAGCGCCCTCTGGGACCGCGACTTCGACTACGCCCTGGACGTCCTGATCGCCGGCATCGAGGTCATGGTCGCGCGCGAAGCCGCGGGCGACACGGAGAAATGACGGAGCGGCGGGCCGTCCCCTGCCCGCCGCTCCGTACCGGACCCGGCCGCGCCTCCGCTCGAAGCGCGCCCGGGAGCTTTTCTAGGCCTTCTCGGAGACCTTCGCCGTGTTGCTCTTCAGCGCGACTTCCTTGATGAACAGCGTCACCACGAAGGCGAGCAGCGCGAACGGCGCCGAGTAGAGGAAGACGTCCGCGACACCGTGCCCGTACGCGTCCTCCATGACCGTACGGATCGGGGCCGGCAGCTTGTCCATGTCGGGGATGCCGCCGCCCGAACCGCCCTTGCCCAGGGCCGCCGCGGCCTTCGGGCCGAGCTCGGCCAGGCCTTCCTTGACGTAGTCCGTGACCCGGTGGGCCATGACCGCGCCGAGCGCCGAGACACCGACCGCACCGCCCAGGGAGCGGAAGAAGGTGACGACGGAGGAGGCGGCGCCGAGGTCGGCGGGGGCCACCTGGTTCTGGGTGCACAGGACCAGGTTCTGCATCATCATGCCGAGGCCGAGGCCGAGGACCGCCATGAACAGCGCGATGTGCCAGTACGCCGTGTCGTAGCGGATCGTGCCGAGCAGGCCGAGGCCGCCGGCCGCCAGGGCGCCACCGCTGACCAGCCACGCCTTCCAGCGGCCGGTCTTGGTGATGATCAGGCCCGAGACGGTCGAGGAGACGAACAGGCCGCCGATCATCGGGATGGTGAGGACGCCGGACATCGTCGGCGACTCGTTGCGCGCCAGCTGGAAGTACTGGCTGAAGAACACCGTGCCGGCGAACATCGCGACACCCACGAAGAGCGAGGCGAGCGAGGCGAGGGTGATGGTCCGGTTGCGGAAGAGGCGCAGCGGGATGATCGGCTCGCTCGCCTTCGACTCGACGAGCACGAAGACCGCGCCGAGGAGGACCGAGCCGCCGACCATGACGGCCGTCTGCCAGGACATCCAGTCGTACTTGTCGCCCGCGAAGGTGACCCAGATGAGGAGCAGGGAGACGGCGGCGCTGATGAAGAGGGCGCCGGCCCAGTCGACCTTGACCTGGCGCTTCACGACGGGGAGCTTCAGGGTCTTCTGCAGGACGATCAGGGCGATGATCGCGAAGGGCACGCCGACGTAGAAGCACCAGCGCCAGCCGAGCCAGTCGGTGTCGGTGATGACGCCGCCGAGCAGCGGGCCGCCGACGGTGGCGACGGCGAAGGTCGCGCCGAGGTAGCCGCTGTACCGGCCGCGCTCGCGCGGGGCGATCATCGCGGCCAGGATGATCTGGGAGAGGGCGGTCAGACCGCCGACGCCGATGCCCTGGACGACACGGCAGGCGATGAGCATGCCGGTGCTCTGCGAGAGACCGGCGACGACCGAGCCCGCGACGTAGACGATCAGGGCTATCTGGACGAGCAGCTTCTTGGAGAAGAGGTCGGCGAGCTTGCCCCAGAGCGGGGTGGTCGCGGTCATCGCCAGGAGGGCCGCGGTCACGACCCAGGTGTAGGCGGACTGGCCGCCGCCCAGGTCGGTGATGATCTGCGGAAGGGCGTTGGAGACGATCGTCGAGGACAGGATGGCGACGAACATGCCGAGCAGCAGCCCGGACAGCGCCTCCATGATCTGCCGGTGCGTCATCGGGGCGGAGTCGCCGCCACCGCCGGTACCGGTGACGCCGTCCCGCGCACCGGTGTCGGGCGTGGTCGTAGCCATGAACTTCCTTTTTCTCAAGCGTGGTGGGCCCGGCAGTCCCCGAAGGAGTCGCGGAGGCGGGCGAGCAGGTGGGTGAGGAGTTCGACGTCGTCGTCGGACCACTCCGTGAGGTGGCGGGCGAAGGCCTCGGTCACGCGGCGGTCGAGTTCGCCGAGCATCGCGTGGCCCGGTTCCGTGAGGTGCAGGATGCGGGAGCGCTTGTCGGCCGGGTCGGGCAGGCGCTCGATCCAGCCGTGGTCCACCGTGTGGGCCACATGGCGGCTGCACACGGACATGTCGACGGCCATGAGCTCGGCGAGCCGGCTCATCCGCATCTCTCCGTGGTGCTTGACCAGGGCGAGTACGGCCGCCGGGCCGCCCTGGCATTCGACGGGAAGGGCACGGGCGAGTCCGCGCTTCACGGCTCCGATCGCGCTCACCGAGCGGGCGAGCTCCTCGTACGTGGTCCGTGTCGCCATCGGGCACCCCCGTCCATCTTGTTGCTTAGGGCAACCATAGAGATGGATGGTTGCTTCAGGCAAACTAAATCGGTCAAACGGCGCTAAAGAATCGGTAAAGGTGAAGGGGTGGTGCCGGGGCTTGGGCCCCTCACCCCGACTTCGCTAGGGTCCTGGCCCATGGCACACAACCCCCAAGCACCGTACGGCCAGGGCCAGCCCCCTCAGGGTCCCGAGGGCTACGACCCCGCCGGCAGCACGCAGATGTTCCGCGCCTTCGTCGACGAGGGCACCCCGCAGCGCCAGCAGCCGCAGGCCGCTGCCGCGTCGGGCGGCCCCCGGGTCGGCCTGATCGTGGGCGTCGTCGCCGTGATCGTCGTCCTGGCGGGAGTCGCCTGGCTGGCCCTGGGCTGACCACCGTTCCGTACCCCCGTAGAGGTGGGCCGGATCCGCATCGTGCGGACTCGGCCCACTTTCTTATGCGCTTACGGAGTCCAGGGCGGGCGCGAGCACCGCGAAGGCCTCTCCGATCAGCTCGCCCGGGTCCTCGGCGCCGTCGCCCCCGCTCCACCGGTGCAGCACGGCGTCGAAGGCGGCGAGCGCCATGCCCGCCGCGAGCCGCGGGTAGAGGTCGGTGCCGGGGTCGCGCCCGAGCCGGGCGGCCAGCTCCTCCGTCAGCTCCTCGCGCCACCGGGCCTGGTGCTCCAGGAAGCGGGCGAGCAGGGCGGGCGTCCGCAGGATCAGCCGGACCACCGGCAGCGCGCGCTCGGCGTGGTCGCCGCAGGTGTTCAGCGGTCCGGAGACGGTGTGGAGCAGCGCCTCGGAGGGGCGCTCCCCGGCGGGCCGGGCGGCGAGCCCCGCGCGCATGTCGGCGCCCATGCCGGCCAGGAACTGGACGACCACGTCCTCCTTGGACGCGAAGTAGCGGAAGAAGGTCCGCTTGGAGACCCCCGCGGTGGTCGCGATCTCGTCGACGGTCACCGCGTCGAAACCCCGGAGGGCGAGCAGCTGGAGCGCCGCCTCGGTGAGCTCGGTCGCGACGAGCTGGCGTTTGCGCTGGGCGAGGGTGGTCACGGGCCCGATAGTAACGCGGTGACGTTCATGGCATCCACAGCCATGCTTGACACTCGGTGACACCAACGGCAACGTGTGCCGCATGACTGAGAAGCAGCGCTGGACCGCCGACCTGATCCCGGACCAGACGGGACGGGTCTTCGTCGTCACCGGGGCCAACAGCGGCCTCGGCCTCGCCACCACCCGCGAGCTCGCCCGCCGGGGCGGGCGCGTGATCCTCGCCGTACGCGACGAGGAGAAGGGCCGCCGCGCCGCCGAGGCCCTGGTCGCCGGGACGGGCCCCGGCGCCGACGGACACCCCGCCGTCGACGCGCGCCTCCTCGACGTCCGCCCGCTCGACCTCGCCGACCTCGACTCGGTGCGCGCCTTCGCCGACGGGCTGCGCGCGGAGCACCCGCGCCTGGACGTGCTGGTGAACAACGCGGGCGTGATGGCGCCGCCCCGCACGCTCGGCGCCCAGGGCCACGAGCTCCAGTTCGCGACGAACCACCTCGGGCACTTCGCGCTCACCGGCCTGCTGCTCGATCTGCTCGCCGCCGGGACGGATCCCCGGGTGGTGACGGTCAGCTCGATCAACCACCGCCAGGGAAGCCTCCGCTTCGACGACCTGAACGGCGAGCACGGCTACACGCCGATGGCCTTTTACAACCAGTCGAAATTCGCCAACGCCGTCTTCGGCAAGGAACTGCACCGTCGTCTGACGGCCACCGCGAGCCCGGTCCGCAGCGTGCTCGCCCACCCCGGCTACACGGCGACGAACCTCCAGATGAAGGACACCTCCGGCCTGGCGAAGCTGTTCTTCGGGCGGATCGGGAATCCGCTGCTCGCCCAGTGCCCGGAGCGGGGCGCGCTGCCCCAGCTGTACGCGGCGACCGAACCGTCCGTCGTGGGCGGCGAGTTCATCGGCCCGGACGGCATGGGCGAACTCCGGGGCGCCCCGACCCGCGTGCGCCTTTCGGAAGCGGCGGGCGACTCCGGGACGGGCCGGCGGCTGTGGGAGCTGTCGGAGGGGCTGACGGGGGTGCGGTACGGGCTCGTCGCCCGGTGACGCCTCACCGCCAGGTGGCGGTGACCTCGCGGGTGTCGACGCGCATGCCGAGCGGCACCCGCCAGGAGTCCACGCACACCGTGTACGTCTGCGTCCGTGCCGTCCCGGCGGCGATCGGCGCGGGCAGCGGCTGACTGGAGGCGACCGTCCCCCAGTCGGTGCCGAGCAGGCCGATGATGTGCGTCGCGAAGCCGACCGTGCCCGAAGTGGCGGCGGTGCCACCGGTGTTGCGGAAGGTGACGGTGACCCGCTGGCACCAGCGCGTGTCGGCGTCCGCGAGGCCGGGCTCCGAGACGGTGAGCACGGCGGGCCCGGGCGGGGTGGTCGGCTCGGGGGAGGACGGCGGTGTGCCGGTGTCGGGCGGTGCGGGACGGGGCGTGCTGGAGGGGGTACGGGGCGGGGTGCCGGTGCCGCCGCTGCCGGGCGCGGTCGTCGGAGCCGTACCCGATCCCGTACCCGTACTGGATCCCGTACGGGAAGGTCCGGAGGTCCCCTGCGAGGCTCCAGGCGCTCCCGGCGTCCCCGAAGAGCCCGGAGACGCTTCGCTCCCGGCCCCGGAAGGGCTCCCAGGGCTCCCAGGGGCCGCCGGGGACGGGGACGACGTGCTGGACGTCGTCCCGCTCTCCGAGGGCTCCAGGGGGACCAGGGTGACCACGCCCGAAGGGGCGACCGCGCCCTTCGGAGAGGGGCCGGCGCCTACCGCCGCGTACCCCTCGCCGTCTCCTCCGCCACCGCACGCGGTCAGCGCCCCGCCGAGGCAGAGCGCCACCGCCGCAAGTCCCGGCTTCCTTCGCCTCATGCGCCCCAGTGTGGCTGACGATGCGTCAACAGGGCAGCGGTTTGGGGGAAGTCAGTCGGAGATGAGGCCTTCGCGCAGCTGGGCGAGGGTGCGGGTGAGGAGCCGCGAGACGTGCATCTGTGAGATGCCGACCTCCTCGCCGATCTGCGACTGGGTCATGTTGGCGAAGAAGCGGAGCATGATGATCTGCCGTTCCCTGGGCGGCAGTTTGGCGAGCAGCGGCTTGAGCGACTCGCGGTACTCGACGCCTTCGAGGGCCGTGTCCTCGTAGCCGAGGCGGTCCGCGAGCGAGCCCTCGCCGCCGTCGTCCTCGGGCGAGGGGGAGTCGAGCGAGGACGCGGTGTACGCGTTGCCCACGGCGAGGCCGTCGACGACGTCCTCCTCCGACACCCCGAGCACGGCGGCGAGTTCGGGGACGGTGGGGGAGCGGTCGAGCTTCTGCGCGAGCTCGTCGCTTGCCTTGGTGAGGGCGAGGCGCAGCTCCTGGAGCCGGCGCGGGACGCGCACCGACCAGGAGGTGTCGCGGAAGAAGCGCTTGATCTCGCCGACGACGGTCGGCATCGCGAACGTCGGGAACTCCACGCCCCGTTCGCAGTCGAAGCGGTCGATCGCCTTGATCAGGCCGATGGTGCCGACCTGGACGATGTCCTCCATCGGCTCGTTGCGGGAGCGGAAGCGGGCCGCCGCGTATCGCACGAGGGGGAGGTTGAGCTCGATGAGGGTGTCGCGGACGTAGGTCCGCTCCGGGCTGTCGGCGGCCGCGCCCTCGGAGTCCAGGGCGCGCAGCCGCAGGAAGAGGGAGCGGGAGAGGGTGCGGGTGTCGAGGGCTCCGGGCGCGACCGTCATCGGCGGCGGCGCGGTCTCCGCGGTCTCCGTGCTGTCGGTCGCGGTCGGCGCCGTCGTCTGCGTGGGCACGGGAACGGGCGTGAGCGTGAGCACCTTCGAGCTGCCCAGTTCTGTGGACATGCCACCCCCTTGAGGTCGCGGACGGTCGCGGTGGCCGCGACCATCTGAGGAACGCAGCCTCCACCTGAATACCGGCGGCGGGGCTGCGGCAAACTCGGTTCCAGCAGAATGTCACATGTCGGCAACACGCTGTAGTGACTTGTCGACACGGAGAGCTGGCATTTCCGCAGGAAACAAGGGGTGTACGGCATTTGGGGCGTCGGAGAACTGCTCCGAACCGGTCTACCCGTTCTGGTTACGCCTCGATCCTGTTTGCGGATCTCAAGCGGGCGAAGCTGCGGGCGAGGAGCCTTGACACGTGCATCTGGGAGACGCCGAGTTCCTGGCTGATCTGAGACTGGGTCAAGTTGCTGTAGTAGCGCAGCATCAGGATCCGCTGCTCCCGCTCGGGCAGCTGGACGAGCAGATGGCGGACGAGGTCGCGGTGCTCGACTCCGGCCAGGGCGGGGTCCTCGTAGCCGAGCCGGTCGAGCAGTCCGGGCAGTCCGTCGCCCTCCTGCGCGGCCTCCAGGGAGGTGGCGTGGTACGAGCGGCCGGCCTCGATGCAGGCGAGCACCTCGTCCTCGCCGATCCGCAGCCGCTCGGCGATCTCCGCGGTCGTGGGGGAGCGGCCGTGAGCGGTCGTCAGGTCCTCGGTGGCGCCGTTCACCTGGACCCAGAGCTCGTGCAGCCGGCGCGGCACGTGCACGGTCCGGACGTTGTCGCGGAAGTACCGCTTGATCTCGCCGACGACCGTGGGCATCGCGAAGGTGGGGAACTGCACGCCCCGGTCGGGGTCGAAGCGGTCGATGGCGTTGATGAGGCCGATGGTGCCGACCTGGACGACGTCCTCCATCGGCTCGTTGCGGGAGCGGAAGCGGGCCGCCGCGTACCGCACGAGCGGCAGGTTGGCCTCGATGAGGGCGCCGCGGACCCGGTGGTGCTCGGGGGTCCCGGGTTCCAGGTTCTTGAGCTGCCCGAAGAGCACCTGGGTGAGCGCCCGGGTGTCGGCGCCGCGGCTGCTCTGCGGCCGGGGCCGCGGGGTGTCCGCAGGCCCGCCCGCCTCGTGCTGGGGCGGGACCTGAGGTGCTGTACTGGCCGGCACGTTCACGCCACCCCTTTGGCTGGTCTTGCTGGTCGACTGGGTCAACTACGGTCAACTCATCCGTCAAAAGCGGTCATAGCATCACAAGACATGTCCACTGTGTGCAAGCACCGCATAGTCACGTGTTGAGGGCATGTTGGCGGAAAAAGGGGAGGTCACGCACGGAAAAGGCCCCCCGCCGCGACGGCAGGGGGCCTGGGGGTGAAGAGGACGACTAGAAGGCGTAGTCCGCGATCACCCAGGTAGCGAACTCGCGCCACTGGGCGACGCCCGCCTGGTGCGCCGGGTGGTCGAGGTAGCGCTGGAGCGCGTCCTTGTCCTCGACGGCCGAGTTGATGGCGAAGTCGTACGCGATCGGCCGGTCCGTGATGTTCCAGTCGCACTCCCAGAACTTCAGCTCCGGGATCTGCTCGCCGAGCGCGCGGAACGCCTCGACGCCGGCGACCACACGGGGCTCGTCGCGGTCGACACCGTCATTGAGCTTGAAGAGGACCAGATGGCGGATCACGGAAAGCTCCTAGTTGACGAGTTCGGTCATGAACTGACCGACTCCCTGGGCAGCGCTGGAAATGCCCTCGAACCCTACCTGCACCAGGTCGGCCGCCCGGGCCGGGGAAGTGACGATCGTGTACAGCACAAAGACCACGACCGCGTAGAGCGCGACCTTCTTCGCTTGCGCCATCTGCCCAGCCCTCCCCTGTTCCCCCGCCGTACGACCGCGCCACTCTAACCGAGGCTTTATGGACCAAGGACCCGGCGATCGGGGCCTTTCGCCGCCCCCCGGAAGGGTGACGGGCGAGCAGTATGGATGTCGAGCCCGGCGGATCTGGCAGGAATCCGGGGGGCTCCTGGAACCGGCCCGCACTGCGGGGTCCGCGCCGCATGCTTCCCCCCTGACTGCGGCACGGGCTTGCAGGTCCGGTTCTCATCGGGGGGAGCGGCTTGTCCCCCCGATGCCGTTCCCCCCGTCCTACTTGGAAAGGCCCCGGCCGCGCCACGCGCGGACCGGGGCCTTTCGCGTACGGAGCCGCGGGGGCGCGGGAGATACGCCGAAGGGCCCGATGCTGATGCACCGGGCCCTTCGATCGAAGCGGTAGCGGAGGGATTTGAACCCTCGGTGACTTGCGCCACACTCGCTTTCGAGGCGAGCTCCTTCGGCCGCTCGGACACGCTACCGAGAGAGAGCTTAGCCCAACTTGGCGCTGCGATGAAATCCGTATCCCTCGGCAGGTCAGAAGGGGGGTCGGAGGGTCGGCCGGGGGGTCCGTCAGAGGGTCGGCCGCGGGTCCGTCGGCCGGTCGCCGCGGGCCCGTCGGCGGGGTCGGCCGCGCGTCCGTCGGCCGGTCCGTCAGCGGGTCCGTCAGCGGGTCCGTCGGCCGGTCCGTCAGCGGGTCCGGAAGAAGGCCGTCAACTGCTCGGCGCACTCCTCGCCGAGGACGCCCTGGATCACCTCGGGGCGGTGGTTGAGCCGGCGGTCCCGCACGAGGTCCCAGAGCGAACCGGTCGCGCCCGCCTTCTCGTCGAGCGCCCCGAACACCACCCGCTCGACCCGCGACTGGACGAGTGCGCCGGCGCACATCACGCACGGCTCCAGGGTCACGACGAGCGTGCAGCCCGTCAGCCGCCACTCGCCGGTCACCGCGGCGGCCCGCCGCAGGGCGAGCACCTCGGCGTGCGCGGTGGGGTCGCCGGTGGCCTCCCGCTCGTTGTGCGCGCGGGCGATCACGGCGCCGTCGGGACCGAGCACGACCGCGCCGACCGGTACGTCACCGGCCGGCCCGGCCGCCTCGGCCTCGTCCATCGCGAGCCGCATGGCCTCCCGCCAGGGATCCCGTACGGGATCGGGACCGGCGCCCGGACCGGCGTCCCGTACGGCGTCGGGGCCGAGGTCCCGTACGGCGTCGGGGCCGAGGTCCCGTACGGCGTCGGGACCGGCGTCCCGCACAGGTTCGGGGCCGGTCTCCCGTACGGGTTCGGTCATGGCCTTCGCCGTGGCGTCGCCCGTCGCGTCGCCCGTCGCGTCGGGAACTGCAGGTACCGCGGGTGCCACTAGCGGACGGCCTCCAGGACGTCCGCGGCGCCGAGCGCGTCCGCGATCTCCGCGAGCGCGTCGGTGTCGAGGGCCAGCAGGTCCTCCGCCGACATGCCGAGGTCCGCCAGGATCAGCCGGTCGCCCACCGGAGCGGCCGGGACGGCCTCGGCGGCGACGGAGCCCGCCTCGTCGTCCTCGTCCGTGTCGGCGTCCAGCGGCTCCCCGTCCTCGGTGCCGTCCAGGTCCAGGTCGTCCAGTTCGTCGACCAGGTCGTCCATGTCGTCACCGAGAAGCTCCCGGGTGAGCATCTCCCCGTACGAGGAACGGGCGGCGGCGGCCCCGTCCGAGACGTAGATGCGAGGGTCTTCCTCACCCTCGATCCGGACGATCCCGAACCACGCGTCCTCCTGCTCGATGAAGACGATCACCGTGTCGTCGTCCGAGGCCTCACGGGCGAGCTCGGCCAGATCCGACAGGGTCTCCACGTCGTCGAGCTCCGTGTCGCTCGCTTCCCACCCGTCTTCGGTGCGCGCGAGCAGTGCGGCGAAGTACACCTGACTCTCTCCCACTGATCAGAGGTGTGACGTTCCGGCGGCGCGAGCCTGATGCCCCGCCCAATCGGCATCGTGACAGATACGACGCCGTCAGGAGAGGTCTTCGGCTCTTGCGTCGTGCATCAGTCTGAACGACCCCGCGATCGGGCGGGCGTGCGACCCCGGCGCACGAAGGGGGCGCACAACGATCGGCACGGGGGATCACCGGCCGGGCCTCACCAGCGGAAGGTCCGCATGCGCATCGCCTGGCGCATCCGGGCGGCCCGGGCGCGCCGCGGCTGCACGCGCTCGCGCAGCGCCTTGGCCTCGTTCAGCTCGCGGAGGAACTGGGCGCGGCGCCTGCGGCGCTCCGCGTCGGTCTCCGGTGCCGGCGTGCGGGCCGCCCCCTCGGCGGCTTCCTCGGCCGGTTCTTCCAGGTCGGGCATCGGCCACACCACCCCATCGCTGGGTCCCTGTGCCCCCACTTTCCCCCAGCGCCGTGGGTCGACGCCAGTGCGCGGCGGGCTACTGTTGAGTCATGCGTCTCCACGTCGTCGACCACCCCCTGGTCGCCCACAAGCTCACCACCCTGCGCGACAAGCGCACGGACTCCGCGACCTTCCGCCGTCTCGCCGACGAGCTGGTCACCCTGCTCGCCTACGAGGCCACGAGGGACGTGCGGACCGAGCAGGTCGACATTGAGACCCCCGTCACGCCCACGACCGGCGTGAAGCTGTCGCACCCGCGTCCGCTGGTGGTCCCGATCCTGCGCGCCGGGCTCGGCATGCTCGACGGCATGGTCCGGCTGCTCCCGACGGCCGAGGTCGGCTTCCTCGGCATGATCCGCAACGAGGAGACGCTGGAGGCGTCGACCTACGCGACGCGGATGCCGGAGGACCTCTCGGGCCGCCAGGTCTACGTCCTGGACCCGATGCTGGCGACCGGCGGCACGCTGGTCGCGGCGATCCAGGAGCTCATCAAGCGCGGCGCCGACGACGTGACCGCGGTCGTGCTCCTCGCCGCCCCGGAGGGCGTCGAGGTCATGGAGCGCGAGCTCGCGGGCACGCCGGTCACCGTCGTGACGGCCTCGGTCGACGAGCGGCTCAACGAGAACGGCTACATCGTCCCTGGCCTGGGCGACGCGGGCGACCGCATGTACGGCTCTGCCGAGTAAGGCACAGTCGGCTCTGCCGAGTAAGGCACAGTCGGCTCGGCGGAGAGTAAGGCACAGTCGGCGCGGCCGAGCAAGGCACAGCCTGCTCGGCCGGGTATGAGGCCCTCAGCACTTCCCGGTCGGTACGGGCGCGGGCTTGGTCAGGGCGACCAGGGCCGCGTCCGCCGTCGCCTTCGGGGACAGCGTCTTGAACGCGTTCCCGATGATCAGGTCCACGTCCGCCGTGCCCCGGGTGTCCGTCTTGGTCGTGGCGCCCGCGAGCTGGGTGCCGAGGACCGGGAAGGCGCCCTTGGTGGCCGCGGGCGCGCCGAGCATCAGGCCGGCGCCCGGGACCTTCTTGTCGTAGGCGGTGGGCGCGTTCCCCACCTTGCCGATCTTGAAGCCGCGCTTCTTCAGCTCGTCCGCGGTCGTCTTCGCGAGTCCGCTGCGCGGGGTCGCGTTGTAGACGTTGACCGTGATCTGCGCGGGCTTGGGGAAGGCGGCGGGCGCGGGGGTCGGCTTGGGCGCGGGTTTGCAGTCGGCCTGCTTCCCGGCCGTCGTCTTCGTGCCCCCGTCGCCGGAGAAGACGTCGACGAGCTGGAGCGTTCCCCAGCCGGCCGCGCCGAGCACGACCACGGCGGCGGCGGACGCGAGGACGATCCTGCGCCGGCGGTGGGGGCGGCGCATGCGGGGGTAGACATCCCCCGTGATGCGGTACTTACCGCCCATGCCGGGGGGAGTGAGCATGCTCATGAACGCAGCGTAATGCCGCCCGTCGGCGATGCCTACTTGATGATCATGTGATCGCGTCCGGATGGGGGCGAACTGACCCCGAAAGGCTCAGTCGGGGCAGACCCCGGCCCGGCTCAGTCGAGTTCCAGGACGCGGGCGTGCAGCACCTGGCGCTGCTGGAGCGCCGCGCGGACGGCGCGGTGCAGTCCGTCCTCGAGGTAGAGGTCGCCCTGCCACTTCACGACGTGCGCGAAGAGGTCGCCGTAGAAGGTGGAGTCCTCGGCGAGCAGGGTCTCCAGGTCCAGCTGGCCCTTGGTGGTCACCAGCTGGTCGAGGCGGACCGGGCGCGGGGCGACGTCCGCCCACTGCCGGGTGCTTTCCCGGCCGTGGTCGGGATACGGCTTTCCGTTTCCGATGCGCTTGAAGATCACACGGAAAGCCTACCGGGCGAGCGGCTCCCGGCGCAGCCACGCGAGGCCAGTGGGATGCTGGTGCAAACCGTGGCAAGGCCGACATTGGGGTGCCGTCATGAGCGTCAGCGAGCAGCCGCCGGAGACCGGGACGACCGGGACGGCCCCCGCCTCCCTGGCCGGGCCCGCCGCCGAGATCGCCGCCGGGTACGCCTTCGACGGACCCGCACTCGAACTGGGGGCGCTGCTCTGGGACGGCGTCTGTCACCCGGAAGCGGGCATCCGTCTCCCGCTGACGGTGCTCAACCGGCACGGTCTGGTGGCCGGAGCGACCGGCACCGGCAAGACGAAGACGCTCCAGCTGATCGCCGAGCAGCTGTCGGCGAACGGCGTGCCGGTCTTCCTCGCCGACATCAAGGGCGACGTCTCCGGCATCTCGGCGCCCGGCGAGGACGGGGGGAAGGTCCGGGAGCGCGCCGGGCAGGTCGGCCAGGAGTGGCAGGCGCGCGGCTTCCCCTGCGAGTTCTACGGGCTCGGGGGCACCGGCCCCGGCATCCCGGTACGGGCCACGGTGACCAGCTTCGGTCCCGTGCTGCTCTCCAAGGTGCTCCGGCTCAACCAGACGCAGGAGCAGTCGCTCGGGCTGATCTTCCACTACGCCGACTCCAAGGGCCTGGAGCTGATCGACCTCAAGGACCTGCGGGCGGTGGTGGCCTTCCTGGTCTCGGACACGGGGAAGGCCGAGCTGAAGGGAATCGGCGGCCTGTCGACGGCGACGGCCGGGGTGATCCTCCGCTCCCTCACGGCCTTCGAGCAGCAGGGCGCGGGGGAGTTCTTCGGGGAGCCCGAGTTCGACACGGGCGAGTTCCTGCGGACGGCGGCGGACGGGCGGGGGATCGTCTCGGTCCTGGAGCTGCCGGCCGTGCGGGACGAGCCGCAGCTGTTCTCGACCTTCCTGATGTGGATGCTGGCGGACCTCTTCAACGACCTGCCCGAGGTCGGCGACCCGGACAAGCCGAAGCTGGTCTTCTTCTTCGACGAGGCACATCTGCTCTTCGACGGCGCCTCGAAGGCGTTCCTGGAGTCGATCACGCAGACCGTGCGGCTGATCCGCTCGAAGGGCGTCGGGGTCTTCTTCGTGACGCAGACCCCGAAGGACGTCCCCTCGGACGTGCTCGGGCAGCTCGGCAACCGCGTGCAGCACGCGCTGCGGGCCTTCACCCCGGACGACGCGAAGGCCCTGAAGGCGACGGTGCGGACCTTCCCGAAGTCGCCGTACGACCTGGAGGAGGTGCTGACCGGCCTCGGTACGGGCGAGGCGGTGATCACCGTACTGAGCGAGAAGGGCGCCCCGACGCCGGTGGCCGCGACCCGGCTGCGCGCCCCGGAGTCGCTGATGGGGCCGGTCGACGCGGCGGCCCTGGACGCGGCGGTGAAGGCTTCGCCGCTGTACGGGCGGTACGCGGAGGCGGTGGACCGGGAGTCGGCGTACGAGAAGCTGACCGCCGAGCAGCGGGCGGCGGAGGCGGCGGCCCTGGAAGCGGCGGCCGCCGAGGAGGCGAGGGCTCCCCGTGAGAAGGAGGAGCCCTCGCTGGCCGAACAGGTGGTGGGCAGCGGGATCTTCAAGTCCCTGGCCCGGTCGATCGGCACCCAGCTGGGCCGGGAGATCACCCGCTCGATCTTCGGCACGGCCCGCCGGAGGCGCTGACCAGGGCCAGGGCCAGAGCCAGGACCAGGGCCAGGGCCAGGACCAGGGCCAGGGCCCGTCCGGCGGACCGGACTCGGAGAGGCCCTAGAAGGTCACCTCGTCGTGGTCGCCGTGCAGGCCGCCGCCGCTGCCCGCGTCGCCGGTGGTCGGGACGGAGACGACCGGCTTGCGCAGGGACGAGAGGTCGTGGGCGTAGGTGCCCACGGCGTGGGCGATGACGTCGATGTTCACGTCGAAGGCCGTCATGTCGATGTTGCTGATGTCGTCGCCCTTGGCGTGGTAGTTCACGTCGTACGCGACGCCCGCCGTGCCGCCGAACTTGGCCGCCTGGCCAGGGGACTTGATGCCCTCGGCGCCGGTGAAGGTGCCGCCGGAGGGGATGCCGACCTCGATGAACGGACCGTAGTCGGAGCGGCCGGTGAAGTCGGTGCCCTCGTGCGGGACCCCACGCCGGTCCATGAAGTCGGTGATGTCGCGCTCCAGTTGGGCGGAGCCCTCGGGGCCCGCGCCCGCGCCGACGCCGTCCGAGTTGTCGCCGTCGTACACGAACAGGCCGTAGTTCGGCGAGGCGATCATGTCGAAGTTGAGGTAGAGCTTGATCTCGCTCCTGTCGAGCGCGGTGAGGGTGTTCACGTAGTGCTCGGAGCCGAGGAGGCCGACCTCCTCCGCCGACCACCAGGCGAAGCGGACCTTGTTGCGGACCTTCTCCTTCGACTTGGCGAGCTCAAGGGCGGTCTGCAGGAGACCGGCGGAGCCGGAGCCGTTGTCGTTGATGCCCGGGCCCGCGGTGACGGAGTCGAGGTGGGAGCCGAGCATCACGGTGTTGGCGGCGTTGCCGCCGCGGGTCTCCGCGATGACGTTGTTGGTGCTGCGCTTCTCCTGGAGCTGGCGGATCTCGAAGGAGAGCGAGACCGGGCCCTTGGCGAGGTCGGCCGCGAGCTGGGTGCCCTCGGCCAGGCTGATCCCGCCGGTGGGGATCCTGCCGGAGGCCGGCTCGCCGAGGGTGCCGGAGAGGGCGCCGTCGATGTTGTTGTAGACGACCGCGCCGACGGCGCCGGCCGCGGCGGCGTTCTGCTGCTTGATCGCGAAGGAGCAGACACCGCGCTTGATCAGCGCGATCTTGCCGGTGAAGGCGCCGGAGGCGAAGTCGCCGGGCTCGCAGCCGGTGGAGCCGTCGGCGTCGACGGGCACGGCGGCGAGCTCGGCGGTGATGCCGCCGACCGGGGTGGACTTCGTGTACGTCATGGCCTTGATGCCGAGCGTCCGGGGCGCGGGCGCGACGACGGAGGCCTTCTCGGCGAGCGTCTGGGTGTAGATGAAGTCGAACTGCTGGTAGCGGACGTCGTATCCGGCCTTCTTCAGCTGTGTGTACACATAGGCGGCCGAGGCGTCGTGGCCGAGCGTGCCGGCGGCGCGGTTGCCGTCGGCCGAGTCGGCTATCGCCTGGAACTTCTGCAGGTGCTTGTAGGCGTCCTGGGCGGTGGTTTCGCGGACCAGCTTCTTCGCCAGCCGGGCGGCGTCGCGGGCGGGCGCGGCCGCCGGGTCCTGTCCCGCGGTGGCGGGTGAGGCAAGGACCAGCGGGGTGGCGAGGGCGGCGGCGGCGAGGATGGCCGCGGCTCGGCGCTGGGATGCGTTCACAGAAGTCCTTCCCGGTACGGACGAGGTTGAGGGGAAGCTAGCGATCGCGGGGGCATTCTGTGAACAGACCCGTCGCAATTCCTGTCAGGTCAAACAGGAATGAAATGTGGAATTATCAATTCCCGCCCGGCTAGCGGTCTTTGGCCGCTTTGGCGGCCTTGGCGGCCGCCTTCATCTCCTGCTTGTGCGCGCGCACCTTCGCGAGCGACTCAGGACCGGTGATGTCGGCCGCCGAGCGGTGGCAGTTCTCCTCGCCGTACAGTCCGGCCGCCTCCCGCCAGCCCTCCGGCCGCACCCCGTACTGCTTGCCGAGCAGGGCCAGGAAGATCTGCGCCTTCTGCTTCCCGAAGCCCGGCAGCGCCTGGAGCCGTGCGAGCAGCTCCTTCCCGGTCGCCGCGTCCGCCCACACGGCCTCGGCGTCGCCCCCGTACTCCTCGACGAGGAACTGGCACAGCTGCTGGATCCGGTGGGCCATCGAGCCCGGGTAGCGGTGCACGGCCGGCTTCTCGGAGAGCAGCGCGGCGAACTCCTCCGGGTCCCGGGCGGCGATCTCGTGCGCGTCGAGGTCGTCGTGGCCCATGCGGGTCGCGATCGTGTACGGGCCGGAGAAAGCCCACTCCATCGGGACCTGCTGGTCGAGGAGCATGCCGACGAGCGCGGCGAGCGGCGACCGGCCGAGGAGCGCGTCGGCCTCCGGCTGCTGGGCGAGGTGGATCTCGGGGGCCTGGGGAGTCATGGACCGATCATCACGCGCGCGCGTGGCGACCGCCCGGTGGATTCACCCCGGCGGGTGGGGTGCGGCGCCGGGGTCAGGCCTCCGGCGAACCGGTCCCTGGCTCAGGTCTCCGGCGAACCGGTCCATGCGTCAGGCCTCCGGCGAACCGGTCCCTGGCTCAGGCCTCATGGCTCAGGCCTTCGCGAACCGGTCCAAGGCCCCCAGGATCAGCTGCCCGGTCTCCTCGCCGCCCAGGTGCCCCGCCTTCTCCACCACGTGCAGCTCGGCGTCCGGCCAGGCGCGGCTCAGCTCCCAAGCGGTGGTGAGCGGTCCGCCCATGTCGAGCCGGCCGTGGATCAGGACCCCGGGGATCCCGGCGAGCCGGTGCGCGTCGCGGATCAGCGCGCCCTCCTCAAGGAAGGCGCCGTGCGCGAAGTAGTGCGAGCAGATCCGGACGAAGCCGAGCCGGGTGTCGTCGACCCGGTCGGTGTACGGGGTGCCCATGCCCTCCATCGACAGGACGGCGTCCTCCCAGGCGCACCAGTCGGCGGCGGCCTTCTCCCGTACGGCCCGGTCGGGGTGGCTCATCCGGGCGGCGTACTCCCCGACCAGGTCGGCCGCGTGGTCCGCCCCGGCGCGGAAGCGCTCGTGGGCCTCGGGGAAGAAGCGGCCGACGCCCTCGTACAGCCAGGCGGTCTCGGAGCGGCGGGTGGTGGTGACGGCCACGATCACGATCTCCGACACGCGCTCGGGGTACGCCTCCGCGTACGCCAGGATCAGCGTGGAGCCCCAGGACCCGCCGTACAGCAGCCACTTGTCGATCCCGAGGTGCTCGCGCAGCCGCTCCATGTCGGCCACCAGGTGCGCGGTGGTGTTCACGGACATGTCGGCGGCCGGGTCGCTCGCGTGCGGGGTGGAACGCCCGCAGCCCCGCTGGTCGAAGAGGACGATCCGGTACGCCTCGGGGTCGAACCAGCGCCGGCTGCGCGGCGAGGAGCCGGAGCCCGGCCCGCCGTGCACGACGAGCGCGGGCTTGCCGTCCGGGTTCCCGGAGACCTCCCAGTGGACGCGGTTGCCGTCGCCCACGTCGAGCAGGCCCTGGTCGTACGGTGCGGTCTCGGGGTGCATCCGGCCGACGCTACCGGGCACCCGCGCTAACGGCCCGCGTTTTTCCGCACCCGCACGGACGGGTCCTCGCACCACTCCAGGAGCGAGGGCCACTCCCCGTACCCCGTATCGGGGTTGAGGTGCTCGCCGTCCGGTACGAGGTCCAGGTCGAGGCCGAGCGGGATGCCGTAGTGCAGGTCGGCGCCCTCGGGGCAGTACGGGTCCCCGTCCCCGTACACGAGCCGCGCCTTGAGTCCCGCCTCCGTCAGGTCGAGGCCGTCGGCGAAGGCGGCGATCTCCGGGATCGAGGCGGTGACCTGCGGGGACGGCGGGGCGACCAGGAGGACCCGGTCGGCGTCCGGGCGCCGCTCGCCGGCGCGCAGCCACAGCAGCACGGAGAGGCTGTGCGCGAGGACCACGAACTCGCCCTCGGCCGGGCGCTGACCGTGCTCCTCCAGGGCGTCGAGCCAGGCGTCGAGGTCGGGCGCGTCCGGTGCGGGGAGCTGGGGGTAGCGGACCTCGTGGCCGCGCTCGCGCAGCTCCCCGGCGAGCCAGTGCTGCCAGTGGGCGGGCGGGCGGCGGTTCTGGAAGCCGTGCAGGATCAAGTACGTGGTCATGGCGTGATCTTGCGACGGCGGACGTCGCCGGTCCACCACCGTCCACAGAGTGGCTAGCTCCGCAGGGTCAGCAGCTCCCGCACCCCGGCCTTGAGGCGGTCGGCCGAGAGCTCCTGCTCGACCGTCAGGTGGTGCATGACGTCGGGCGAGAACGGGGCGAGCGCCAGGTGCGCGAGGAGCGTGCTGTCGCTGCCGGGTCTGAGCTGTCCGATGAGCAGGGCCACGTGCGTGTGCATCACCCGGTAGGCGCCGCTGTGGTAGCGGGCGCGGGGCGCGGCGGAGTGCGCCGCGAGCAGCAGGGCGCGCTGTGCGGCGACCCGGTCGACGAGTGCGTCGAGGAAGGCGTCGAGCCGTTCGGCGGCGGGGGCGCCGGGGCCCAGCGGGGGAGGGCCGCTCATGTACGCCTCCTGGAAGAGGCGCTCGCGCTCGTCGAGGAGCGCCCACAGGAGCTGGGAGACGTCGCCGAAGCGGCGGTAGACGGTGCCGACGCCTATGCCGCTGGCGTGGGCGACCTGGTTCATGGTGACGGCGTCGGGGCCTTCCTCGGCGACGATCCGGGCGGCCGCGTCGAGGATGCGGCGCCGGTTGCGGGCCGCGTCGGCGCGCTCGGGAGCGGGGGCGTCGACGGTGGGGAGCAGGCTGAGTGCCGGCGCTGCCGCCCTGTCTCCGGACCTGGCTCCGGAATGGGGGTTCTCCGTGCTCATCTGCCGACTCCTGTTCGCTGAGCCCCGTTCCCCCGTCGGTCGCTTTTCTCATGCGAGCATACCTGTTCCCCTTGCGAAACGGATAACAATCCGCTTAGCCTGGTGGCGAGGAACCGGAGAGAAATCCGTTTCACCTGCTCGAATCCGGCTGAGGAGAGTCCACCATGTCTGTCAAGGTCGCCGTCATCTACTACTCGGCCACGGGATCCGTGCACCAGCTCGCCCAGGCCGTCGCCGAGGGTGCCGAGAAGGCCGGCGCCGAGGTCCGCCTGCGCCGGGTGCCCGAGCTCGCCCCCGACGCCGCCATCGACGCGAACCCGGCCTGGCGCGCGCACGTCGACGCCACCGGTGACGTGGAGATCGCCACGCTCGACGACCTGGAGTGGGCGGACGCGTACGCCCTCGGCTCGCCCACCCGCTTCGGCAACGTGGCCGCGCAGCTGAAGCAGTACGTCGACACGACGGGCGGGCTCTGGCAGCGCGGCGTCATGGCCGACAAGCCCGCGACCGCCTTCACCAGCGCGCACAACGTCCACGGCGGCAACGAGTCGACGCTGCTCGCGCTCTACAACACCTTCCACCACTGGGGCTCGGTCATCGTCTCCCCCGGCTTCACGGACCCGGCGGTCTACGCGGCCGGCGGCAACCCGTACGGCACCGCCCACCCGGGCGCCAACGGCACCCCGGGCGAGGAGGTCCTCCAGGCGGCCCGCTACCAGGGCACCCGCCTGACCCGCATCGCGAAGCGCCTGAAGGGCCTGGCGGACGACTGACGTCCGGATGGCGAAGTACCCCCGGGGCGGACGCCCCGGGGGTACTTCCGTATCCACGTGTATCCGCTCCTACGCGAGCGAGAGGAAGAGCTTCTCCAGCCGCGCCCGCATCGCCTCGGGATCCTCGCCGTTCTTGCGGCCGCCCTCGATGTCGGTCAGGCACTGCTGCAGCCCGGTCGCGATGATCGCGAACCCGGCCCGGTCGAGGGCCCGGGAGGCGGCGGCGAGCTGGGTGACCACCTCTTCGCAGTCACGCCCCTCCTCGATCATCCGGATGACACCGGAGATCTGCCCCTGCGCCCGACGCAGCCGGTTCAGGACCGCCTTGAGCTCGGCGCCCGCGAGATCGAGTTCCACTGCCACTCCTCCACAGATACCCCAGGGGGTAATTTTACTCCCCGGCCCGGGGTTCCGTCGAAGTCCAAGGATGACACCTCCGCCCTGCGCGGGGTCGCGACGCCGGGACGGCGGCCGGTCCGGGCTCAGTCCTGGCTCGGGCCCGTTTCGTCGATCGGGCGGATGACCACCGGGTAGTCGGGGGAGCCGGGTGGGACCGGGCAGCGGGCGACGTGGGCGGCGACCTCCGTCACGCGGTCCAGGGAGTCGCAGTCCAGGACCCAGTAACCGGCCAGGACCTCCTTGGTCTCGGCGTACGGGCCGTCCGTGACGACCGGCTCGCCCTGGGCGTCCACCGTGACGAAGCGGGTCGTGGACGGGGCGGCCAGGCCCTGGGCGTCGACCAGCTCGCCGCGCGCGGACACCTCCTCGGTGACCTTGTTCATGTGCTCGAACATGGCCTTGAGCTGCGTCTTGTCCCAGGCGGGGTACTGCGCGGAGCCGCGGCCCAGCATCGCCTCGTAGTCGGCCTGCGCTCCCTGGACCATCACCAGGTACTTCATGACGTCCTCCTCATCACCTCTGCGAGTACTGCCTCTCGCAGCAGAGTCGGAGCCGGGCCGCCGTTCTCGACACCGCGCGGACGGAAACCGCGAAAACGGAAGAAATCACGCGACCGCCCCATGATTCCGGTGTGAACGCACTCACCTTCTCCGCCGCCTTCATCGCCTTCTTCTCCGTCGTCGGACCCCCCAAGGTCCTCCTCGCCTTCGCCGGCCTCGCCCAGGTCCACGACGTCCGCCAGCTGCGGCTCATCGCGCTCATCGCCTCGGGCGCGGCCGTCCTCGTCGGGCTCCTCACCGGCACCACCGCGCCCTGGCTGCTCGACCTCTTCCACATCAGCACGCCCGCCCTCCAGCTCGCCGGCGGCGTCATCTTCTTCATCTACGCCGTCGGCCTCGTCCTCGGCCTCCACCTCGGCTCCGACAGCGCCCACCAGGACTCCCCCGACCTGGTCAGCGGGGTGCGCGAGCTGCTCATGCCGTACGTCGTGAGCCCGCTCGCCATGACCGCCGTCCTCATCGAGGCCGCCGCCCGCGACTCCTTCACCTGGCGCTCCACGGTCGTCGGCGCGTACGTGTCGGTCATCGCCCTCGACCTCGTCTGCGTCCTGCTCCTCGCCCGGATCCTGCGCCGCACCCACCACGCCACGATCGAGCTCCTCGGCCGGCTCCTCGGCCTGCTGCTCGCCGCCGTCGGCGTCGACCTGATCCTCGACGGCCTCTACGACCTCGGCGTCTCGGGCCTGGCGGCACGCCACTAGGCGCCGCCCAGCTCCTTTTCCAGCGGCGTCCGGAAGCGGGGCGTCACCCGTGCGTCCCCCAGCCACCCCGCGAGCCGCTCCGCCTCCGCCCCGATCGCCCGCTCCCCCTCCGCGCCCACGTCGGCGAGGAGCCGGCGGGCCACGGAGCCGTCCGGGCGCTGCGCCCAGCCGCCGACGACCCGGCCGTTCCACCACACGGTGGGCCCGACGTTCCCGCTGCGGTCGTACAGCGCCGCCCGGTGCTCCGGGTCCAGGTACCAGTCACGCCCCCGCCACCCCATCGCCGTCGGATCGAGCGCCGGCAGCAGCGCCGCCCACGGCTCCGGCTACGGTACGGGACCGAGGTCGTCCGGCAGGACGAAACCCGTCCCCTCGGCCACCGCCACCCGCACCGCCCCCACCGCCGCGAGCGCCTTGCGCACGTCCGTGACCCTCCACCCCGTCCACCACGTCAGGTCCGCTTCGGTCGCCGGCCCGCACGCCCCGAGCCAGTGCCCCAGCAGCTCGGCCCGCGCCTCCGCCGGATCCCGTACGGGACGGGCCTCTGCCGGCGCCCACCGGAAGCGGCTCGACGTCCACGAACCCTGCGGCCGGCCCCGTACGATCCGGCCCTCCATGCCCAGCACCCGCAGCACCCGGCTCGCCACGGACTGCACCCCTTCCTGGCGGGTCCCCGGCCCGTACACGAACGTCGACCTCAACCTCGGTACGGCCTCGCCGAGTTCGGCCCCCGTCGCCTCGCCCCGCGCCCCCAGCTCCGCGAGGACCAGGCGCTCGGTCTCGGCCAGCCACTCCCCGTCGAAGTCGCTGCCGGCCGCCAAGTGCTTGAGGAGCGTGGTCCGTTCGCGGACCGCGGCCGGCTCGGTCGTCGAGGACTGGACGGCGGCCGCGAGGGAGGCCGGGAAGACGAAGACCGTGTGCCGCATCCCGTGCATACGGACCAGGTCACCGTCCTCGTACAGCGCCCGCTCCACCGCCCCCACCGGCTCGACGCCCTCCGCCAGCCGCGCCGCCACCGCGAGGAACACGCTCGCCGGATCCGTCGCGTGCAGCGCCACCAGCGCGCCCCCGACCTCCGCCGCCGACTTCGCCCGCGCGGCCCCGGCCAGCCGGTGCCGTACCCCGAGCCGGGCCCGCCGCTCGGCCGCGTCGATCGTTCTCGTCTCCGTCATGCGGTCAAGGATGGCTTCAGGAGGCGGGCGAGCGGAGGAACTCCGTCACCGCCTTCACGAACTCGTCCTCCTTCTCGAAGAACATGACGTGCCCGGCGTCGATCTCCGCGTACGTGCTCCGGGCGATCCCCGCGGCCAGCTCCCGGCTGTTCTGCACGGGCACGGTCGCGTCCTGCGCACCGCCGATGACCAGCGTCTCCGCGGTGATCCGGGGCAGCAGCCCACGGATGTCGACCCCCAGGTCGAGCGCCACGTGCCGCAGGGTGCCCGGCGTCGGCGGCATGTTCGGGATGAGGGCCTCGACGCCCTCGCGGCCGATCGCGTTCAGGAAGCCGCGGCTGAACCCGGTCATCGTCACGCTCCGCCCGAAGCCCGCCGGGTCGAACTCGCCGAGCCGCTGCCACAGCGTGAACAGGTTCCGCAGGTACTCGTCGCCGTCGGTGTACGCCCACCCCGCCACGAGCACCAGCCGCTCGACCAGGTCCGGGCGGAGCGCGGCGACGGCCGCGGACAGCGGGGCGCCCATCGAGAAGCCGAGCAGATCGACCGGGCCGGTGCCCGCGTCCTCGATCACCGCGATGATCTGCCCGGCGAGCGTCTCGACGGTCAGCGGGCCGCCGTCGTCGACGGTCCGGTCGGCGCCGGACAGATCCAGGGTGATCACCCGGCGGTCGGCGGTGAAACGGGGCGCGGTCTGGCCCCAGTTGATGACGGCACCGCCGGAACCGGTGCCGTGCACGAGGAGAAGGGCGGGCCCGGAGCCCGAACCCTGGATGTCGTAGTGGACGCGTGCGGTGCCGACGGTGACGGTGGCCATGATGTGTGCTCCCGGTGGAGTGGGGTCCGGTGGACCCCGCTCCCGGTGGAGTGGGGTCGTGAACCCGGTGAAGTGGTGGGTGGACCCGGTGCTCGCCCCGACCACCCCCGGCGGAGGCGGTCGCTGCCTGACACCGAGGACTCTGCCGACCACCGAGAGCGGACGGGAGAGCCTTCCCGACCCTGGGACCGGGAGTCCCTGGATACGGCCCCGCGGTACGGCCCGGGGGACCCCGGGCCCTGGTCGCCGGGTCCCGCCGTACGGTCCGGGCGTCCCCGGGCCCTGGTCGCCGGGTCCCGCCGTACGGTCCGGGCGTCCCCGGGCCCTGGTCGCCGGGTCCCGCCGTAGCGTCCGGGGGACCCCGGGCCCCGGTCGCCGGGTCCCGCCGTACGGTCCGGGCGAGCCGGGCGAGCCGGGGAGCCCCAGTCCCTGGATACCGACGTCCGCACGCGGCACCATGATCCGCATGACGATCGACCGCCGTGAACTCGCCGACTTCCTGCGCCGTTCCCGCGAGCGGGTGCGCCCCCAGGACGCCGGCCTCCCGGCCGGACCCCGGCGCCGCACGCCCGGACTGCGCCGCGAGGAGGTCGCCCAGCTCGCGGGCATGTCCGCCGACTACTACATCCGCCTGGAGCAGGCCCGCGGCCCCCAGCCCTCGCCCCAGATGCTCGCCGCGCTGGCCCGCGCGCTGCGCCTCGACACCGACGAGCGCGACCACCTCCACCTCCTCGCCGGCCACCGCCCGCCCTCCCCCAAGCTCTCGGCTTCGCTCGAGCAGGGAGGGACCCCCATCGCCACGGCCGGCGACCACGTCGCACCGGGCCTGCTGCACCTGCTCGACCAGCTGGAGACGACCCCGGCACAGGTCCTGAGCGACCTCGGGGACGTCCTCGCCCAGAACGCGATGGCCCAGTCCCTGCTCGGCGGGGTGTGCACGGTGTCGGAGCACGGACGGAACGTGGCGTGGCGCTGGTTCGCCGACCCGGAGGCCCGTACGGCGTACCCGCCCGAGGAGCACGCGTACTACAGCCGCCTCCACGTCGCCGACCTGCGCGCGGCCGTCGGCCGCCGCTCCGGCGACCCGGCCGCGACCCGGCTCGTGGAGCGGCTGCGCGGGGCGAGCGAGGAGTTCACGGAGCTGTGGGAACGGCACGAGGTGGCGGTACGCCGGCACAGCCGGATGCGCGTCGCGCACCCGTTGATCGGCGCGGTCGACCTGGACTGCCAGGTGCTGCTCGCCCCGGAGGGCGAACAGCGCCTCGTCCTCTACACCCCGCCGCCCGGCACGGACGCGGGGGAGCGCCTGGCGCTGCTCAGGGTGGTGGGCACGGAACAGTTCACGCCGAGCTCCTAGTTCCGCCGGCCACGTGGCTCACCCGGCCACGCAGCTCACCCCGCCGCCCGCTCCCCCAACGGCCGCCGCCGCAGCGCCGGGTCCGTCAGATAGGGCGGCCGCCAGGCGCCGTCCGGCTGGTACAGGTTCGTCCCGGGCGGCACGATCGCGTCGATCCGGTCGAGGGTCTCGTCGGTGAGGACGACGGTCGAGCCCTTCAGGAGCCCCTCCAGCTGCTCCATCGTCCGCGGGCCGAGGATCACGGAGGTCACGGCCGGGTGCGCGGCGGCGAAGGCGATGGCCAGCTCGGGCAGGGAGCACCCGATGGAGTCGGCGACCTCGATGAGGGCCTCGACCGCGTCGAGCTTGGCGGCGTTCACGGGCAGGGAGGGGTCGAAGCGGTGCGGGGTGAGCGCGGCCCGCCCGCTGGTGAGGTCGATCGGCTGGTCCTTGCGGTACTTGCCGGTGAGGAAGCCGGAGGCGAGCGGGCTCCAGGTCAGTACGCCCATGCCGTACTTCTGGGCGGTGGGCAGTACGGACGCCTCCACGCCCCGCGCGAGCAGCGAGTACGGCGGCTGCTCGGACCGGAACCGGCGCAGCCCGCGCCGCTCGGCGACGGCGTGGGCCTCGACGATCTCCTCGGCGGGGAAGGTGGAGCAGCCGAAGGCCCGGATCTTCCCCTGGCCGACGAGATCGCCGAGGACGTCGAGGGTCTCCTCGATGTCGGTCCGGTGGTCGGGCCGGTGCACCTGATAGAGGTCGATCCACTCCGTACCGAGCCGCTTGAGGCTGTTCTCGACGGCGAGCGTGATCCAACGCCGGGAGGAGCCGCCCTTGTTGGGGCCTTCGCCGCCCATCGGGAAGTACACCTTGGTGGCGAGGACGGTCGCCTCACGGCGCCGGGGGTCGCGCAGCGCCTTGCCGACGATCTCCTCGGACTCGCCGGCCGAGTACATGTCGGCGGTGTCGACGAAGTTGATGCCCTGGTCGAGGGCGGCATGGATGATCCGTACGGACTCCTGGTGGTCCGGATTTCCGACCGCCCCGAACATCATGGTGCCGAGGCAGTAGGTGCTGACGTCGATCCCGGTCCCGCCGAGTACCCGATAGCGCATGCGCGCACTCTAGGGAGTGAAGTGCACTCCAGGGCAAGGGCTTCAGACCCCTTTCTCCCGTACGAAATCAAGAATCAGACGCCCCAGCAGCTCGGGCCGCTCGAGATGCACGTCGTGACCGGCGCCGGGCAGGCTGACGCCCCGCAGCCCGGGCTGGAGCCGGGCCATCTCCGCGTACTGCTCGCGCCCGATGATTCCGCCCTCCCCGAGCACGGCAAGACCGGGGCAGCGGACGGCCGCCCACTCCTCCCGGAAGTCCCTCCGCGCGTTCTCGTCGAGGGACCGCTCCATCACGTCGGGGTCGAAGCGCGGCCAGAGGCCGCCGTCGCGCTCCTCGAGCCCGTCGGCCCACCCCTCCCCGACGGCCCGCTTGCCGTCCCCGAGGTACGCGACGGCCGCCTCCCGCGAGGGGAACGGCACCGGCCAGGCCCGCAGCCAGCCCCCGATCTGCTCCGGCAGCCCGGGCTCGGGCTCGCCGGGCCCGGCCTCGACGAGGACGAGCGCGCGCGGCAGACCGGGCTGGGCGGCGGCGGTGAGGAGCGCGGTGTGTCCGCCGAGGGACTGGCCGATCAACAGGGGCCGTACGAGCCCGAGTTCCTCGACGACGGCGAGGACGTCGGCGACGTACGCGGCACGGGAGACGTCCGCCGGGAGCCGCTCGCTGCTCCCGTGCCCGCGCTGGTCGAGGGCGACGACCCGGTGGCCGGCGTCGCGGAGCAGCGGGGCGAGGGCGTCCCACTCGCCGGCGTGCCCGGCGAGCCCGTGCAGGAGGAGGGTGTCGGCGCCGGACCCGCCGCTCCCGCCCCAGTCGCGGCAGGACAGCCGTACGCCGTCACGTACGAGAACACGCTCGGTCCAGGAAGAAGAGCTCATCCGGCAATGATCCCCGGCGGGTGGAGGAGCTGGTCGGCGACGGCGGTGCGGGCGTAGAGGACGGAGCGGCCGCTGCGGTGGGCGGTGACGAGGCCGGCGTTCCGGAGGGCGATGAGGTGCTGGGAGACGCCGGCGGCGGACATGCCGCAGTGGGTGGCGAGCTGGGTGGTGGAGGCGGGGGTGTCGAGTTCGGTGAGGAGGAGGGTGCGGGAGCGGCCGAGGACGGCGGCGACGGCGTCGGTGGCGTCGGTGGTACGAGGCTCCCAGACGCTCCCGAAGCCCCGTGCGGGATAGGCGAGTTGAGGGGGGTCGGGATGTACGGAACGGGTGAGGACCTGGGGCCAGGCGAAGACGGAGGGGATGAGCAGCAGCCCGGAGCCGGCCTGGTCGCGGGTGAGCGAGCAGTGGCGCCGTACGAGCCGCAGGGTGCCGTCGTCCCACCGCACGGTCTCGTGGAGTTCGCTCAGGACCCGCGCGGAACCGTGCTCGGCGACCTGCCGGGCACGGTGGAAGACATCGGCTTCCAGGACCTTCTGGATGCGGGCCCAGTAGGGGGCGAGGGCGAGCTCCCAGTAGGTCTCGATCTCGTCGGTGACCTTGGGGAGGACGGCCGCGGGGTCCTCGCGGAGCAGCCGGAGCCGTGATGCGCCGACCCCTTTCCTCTCCAGGGTGTCGACGTCGTCGACGACGTCGGCGGGGCGGGAGCGGCGCATGGCTTCGAGCTCGGCGTCGAGGGTGGGGAAGGGCCCGTCGGGGGTGGGGTTGAGGAAGTCGGCGAGGTAGCCGCGGGCGGGGATGAGGGCGGCGAGCCAGCCGCGATCGAGGCCGGCGCGGACGAGGCGGGGCCGGACCTGGGCGGCCCAGCGGCTGTGGGCGGGGGAGTCGCGGTGGTGGGCGACGATGCGGTAGCTGGTGACGACCTCCCACACGGGGGAGACGGCGAAACGGGTCTGGGCGAGGTCGGCGGCGGAGAAACTGAGCCCGGCTTCCATGCGTGCGACGTCCTGGAGTAGGCGAATGGATTCGCTCTGACCTTAATCATTGGAGGGCCGCGGGGCGGCAAAACGAAACTCCCCCCATGCCTACGACCCGCACCACCCCACCCCGCACCTCCCCTTCGGCGTTCCGCGGCCTCCCCTCCGTGGTCTGGACGATCTTCGCGGGAACGATCGTCAATCGCCTCGGCTACCTGGTCACGCCGTTCCTGGTGTTCTTCCTGGCCTCGCGGGGAGTGACGGGCGGGGAGTCCACGTACGTACTCGGCGCGCTCGGCGCGGGCAACCTGATCGGCCCGGCCGTGGGCGGCATCCTCGCCGACCGCATCGGCCGCCGTCCCACGATGCTGATCGGCCTGATCGGGGCGTCGGCGGCGCAGGGGGCCCTGTTCCTGGCGCCGGGGGTGTGGACGATGGCGGCGGCGGCGCTGCTGATCAGCGCGGCGGGCAGCCTGGTCCCGCCGGCGGCGTACGCACTGCTGGCGGACGCCGTGGACAGCGAACGGCGGCGGCGCGCCTACGCCCTCTTCGGCTGGGGCGTGAACATCGGCACGGCGGTGGCGGGAGTCCTGGGCGGCTACCTGGCGGCGCACGGGTACTGGCTCCTCTTCGCCGTGGACGCGGGCTCGATGCTGCTGTACGCGCTGGTGGTGGCGGTCCGCATCGAGGAACCGAAGCGCGGGCCGCGGGAAAACCGGCAGAAGGACGGCATCGGCTACGGCGTGGTGATCCGCGACCGTCTGGCGATGCTTCTGCTCCCGCTCTTCGGGGTCCAGCTCTTCGTGTACTCGCTGACGGAGGTCGCGCTGCCGCTCGCGGTCCGCGACAGCGGCCTCTCGCCGGCGGTGTACGGGGCGATGGCGGCGGTCAACGCGATCATGGTGGTCGCGCTCCAGCCCTTCGCGACGGCCTGGCTGTCCCGCCTGCCGCAGCTGGCGGTGCAGAGCGGGGGCAGTGCGCTGATCGCACTGGGCGTCGCACTGACGGGCCTGGCGGACAGTGTCATGGGCTACACGCTCTCGGTGGTGACCTGGTCGCTGGGCGAGGTGGTCGTCGCAGGCATCGCGGCGGGCCTCTTCGCCAACCTGGCCCCGGAGCACGCCCGTGGCCGCTACCAGGGGGCGTTCAGCTGGACGTGGGGGGTGGCGCGCTTCGGGGCGCTGACGCTGGGGGTGACGACGTACACGACCCTGGGCCCGGCGACGCTGTGGTGGACGGCACTGGCGGCGGGCACGGCGACGGCGGCGACGACACTGACGCTGAAGCGCCGGGTGGACCGCCGGATGGAGCACACCCTGGCGGCCTGAAGTCCAAGGGGGAGGGGTCGCGGCCCCGCCCGCGACCCCTCCCGGTCAATCCCGCCGGATGTGCTCGGGATCGATATGGCGCCGCACCATGGGCACGGAGGCGACCGCGGCGGCGAGCATGACCCCCAGCGCGGAGGCGAACAGCAGGGGCAACCCCTCCCAGTCCCAGTGCACCGCACCGCCCCCGGTGATCAGATAACTGGACTCGGCAAGCCACCCGGTCACGATGGCGGCCCCCAGCCCCACGACCAACGGCAACAACACCTGCACCACCTGCACCACCCGCAACGTCCCGGCCCGAGCCCCCAACAAGGCCAACGCGGTCACCTGCCCCCGCCGCTCCAGGGCCCGATCGGCCACGGACACGACGAAGGCGGCCACGCCGATGACGAGCCCGAGCACCATCCCGACGACGAGCAGACTCCGAATCACGGTCAACTGAGCCAGCGAGTCGATGACAATCCCGACGGGCTCCACGGAGGCGGTGGGGGCAACGGCCCCGATGCCGTCGAGTACGGCGCGGACGGTGTCGGGGTCGGCGTCGCTCACGAGGGTGAGGGTGCCCTCTGCGTCTGCCAGGTTGGGAGGAAGGAGGGATGGGGGCACGAGAAGGGAGCCCGACCGGAAGAGCGGGACGTCCCAGGGGCGTACGTCGATTTGCTTGGAGGGCACGGCGAGAAGGACCTGCCGGCCGTCGGCAAGGGCGAAGGGGTAGCGCTCCCCGGGCTTTGGGTCGTACTCGAACGGCGACCGGTCATCGCGCAGTTGCATGATCTGGCCGTCAACGCAGCCAGCGGCCATCTTTGTGTACGCGGAGAGTTGTGTGCAGGTGGCGGCCACCACATCGGCGCGTGCCACATCGCTCCCGTCCAACGGATCCCAGGAACTGTACGAAACGACCGTGGTCTGCACGCCGGGCACTTTGGCAAGCGCTGCCCGCTGTGTAGGCGACACGTCGCTCAGGCGGATGTCGTACTGCTGAACGGGAGCCGTTAGCCGACTGACCTGGTCCAGTTCGATGAGTACTCCCTGCGTGAGCGAGGCCCCGAATACCAACAGCACCAGTCCAGTGACCACACGCAGTGAGGAACCAGGGTCAATCTCTGTACGCCGCATGGCCAAGGCAACCGGCAAGGACTTAGCCGCACTGGCCAGCCGTCGAGCGAGGGACGCTGTGACGGGTGCCAACCCGAAAACAAGTCCGGCACCCGTAAACAAAACCGCACCAGGCACGAGTAGGGAGCTGGCCGGTCCTCCTGACGGATCCCGCCCCACGACACTGAGCAGGCAGTATCCGGCAATGATCCCGATCCCGGGGATCAGAAGCAGCGTCCCGAACACTTTCGGAGGCTTGCGCTCTCCGGTTCGTCGCACACCGATGGGGGACACAGCGGCCCGCCGCGCACTGAACTGCCCTACCACCCATGCGAGTGCCGGGCACCCAAGTAGACAAACCGCAGTGGTCGCCAACCCCGGTCGCCCGTCGGCCGGGTACCAGTGCAACCCGGGCAGCCCGACTCGTGCCATGACCTCGTTGGCGCCCAAGTACCCCGTGATTCCGAGCAGAGCCCCGACCGAGGCAGCCATGAAACTTTCCCCGGCGTTGACCCGCAAGGTGTCCTTCATGCTGAGTCCGACAAGGCGGAGGGCGGCGAGCCGCCGGGCACGCGATTCGCCGGAAAGCCGTGCGCAGACGGAGAGGAAGATCACGAGAGGGAGCAGCACGATGCACACGAGAGTGAAACGCAAGATGGTGAGTGTCGAAGGGTCGACGATCTCACGCCAAGACCGACCGGCGCCGAAGCTACCCAGTTCCTTCGCTTCGGTGAGCTTCTCTGGAGTGGTTCCGATGTAGGCGTACAGATCTTGGCTGTCGCCCAAGCCTTCCGGGGCGATGGTGCCGGTTACTCGGCCGGGGACAAGCCCTGATGTCCTCGGATTTGCCGCCAGAACCTCAGTGAGCTTCGGCGAAATGATTGCTTCGCCGTCGCTGGGCAGCCTCTCGATACCAGGTGGTACAGGAGTGGGGGTGTGCCCAGGGCCCTTCCGCGCGATGAAAACGCGATGTAGCGGCTGTGACCCGTACGGGTCTCTAAACTCCTGGTACAGAACGGTACTTGTGCCCGGACGCGGCTCGCGGGCGGCTGTGCGCGCATCGTGCGCGTTCAGGATCGACGGGATGGTGAGAACGGCAGCGAGACACGCCACTCCGAGCCCTGAGCCGAGAGCCATCAACAGGAAGCGGACTCGTCCCCGTCGCCCGCTGCCCCACAGCAGGCGCATTCCGAGAACGAACGTATTCACGCTGCCACCCGCTGGGTCAGCACACCGTCCGACATCGTGTACTGACTATCAGCCTTCGCCGCGACCTCGGCGTCATGTGTGACGATGACGACGGCCGTCTTTTGTCTCCGTGCCAGTTGCAAGAACTCCCTCAGCACTGCAGCGGCGTTGACGCTGTCAAGCGCACCTGTTGGTTCATCCGCGAACACCACGTCCGGGCGGTGGACCAGAGCGCGTGCAACCGCAACGCGTTGGCTCTGACCGCCCGATAGCTTCGACGTCCTCCGACGTAGCAGATCGCCCATTCCCAGCCGCTTTAGCACCTGGCCGGCCATCACGTGGGCATGCGCCTTGCTGATCCCCGCGAGTCGGAGAGGTAGGGCCGTGTTCTCTTCGACGGTCAGCTCTGGCAACAGCTCCCCATACTGGAACACGAAGCCGAGTCGGGTTCGGCGCAGGGCGCTGAGTTCTCCGTCGGGCAGGTGCGAGAGCTGCACTCCATCAAAGGTTACGGTGCCGCTAGTCGGAGGTAGAACTCCAGCGAGGCAGTACAACAGCGATGACTTTCCCGACCCGCTGCTACCCATGATGGCGGCCACTTCGCCGCGCTTGAGCGTGAAATCCGCGTTACTTACGGCCTGCTCGGTGCCGTAGGTCAAACCCACGCCGTTGGCGCGGAGGATGATGTCCATCGTGGTGCGCTCTCTGGAGAAAAGGAGCCGCCCGGAGGCGGCTCCCGGAAAGGTTGACTACCGTCGCTCGAAAAGCCGTTCTGGCGAGCAGTAGTCGGGCCGCAGGGAGCCACGGTCGATGCATGCGTGCATCCGCACCATGTTGGTCCTGAGAACCGCGCCGTCGGAAAACACCTTGTCGATCTTGACGCGCTTCCTCTGGACGCCAGTTACTTGGCCCCATGAGTAGCCTTCGACCTTGACGCGGAGATACACGTTGTGACCGTCGTTGATGTTCTCGTCTCGCAGCTCCCCCTTCACGTGAAGTCCGCTCGGTACCTTGTTTGCCGCTTGCCATTGGTAGGTCCCGACAAACCCGACACCAGGCGTCCTCATGACCAATTTGTGCGGCGAGTCGGCCGCCGCCGCCCCCATCCCTCCGAAGAACAGCCCCGCAGCCACCGCCACTGCCGCCAACTTCCTCATTGATCGCCCCTCGTTGAAGTGAGTGTGCCGACTGGTCATCACAGAAAGTATCGGCATCACTACAGATCGGATGCAGAAGGAACGTACCTCCCGCCAATCACCCCCCGATCCAGTGAACGAGGCCCTCTGGGAGCCGCGTTCAGTCGTGTGGGCCATCTCGGCCTATGTCGACTCAGGCCTGGGCGTGGTGTCAGGGCATGTGAGGGGATTGCATAAGACTGCAGCAACAACCGCTAGCGGTAAGCGAGTTCGAGAGCGTGGCGACGTACCGCACGACGGCGCGGCGGCCGCACCGGAGGGCAGCCTGCCGTCCTCCCGCGAGGAGCATCGCCGTTGACGGACGACGGGGGCCGCTGTGTCGCCGCATCGAGGGCCTGGTCAGCTGCCGCTTCCTCGGCCTGACCCGCCGCCCTCGCCGCAGGCCCCACGGCGGCAGCAGGTGCTGGCCGGTGGAGGCCGTTCGGGTGCGAGGTGCATCGGGCAAGGGTGGCGCCGTCGGGCTCTCGCCCCCGTGGGGGTGATCACCGGTGCGCCTGCGCGAACCGCAACCGCTCACTCAGTCCCTGGGGCCCTGCACTTTCCGGGCGATGTCTTCGAGGGCGGCGAGGTCCTCGGAGGTGAGGCGGTCGATGAAGTGGTGGCGTACCGAGGCGACGTGAGCCGGGGCGGCGGTCGCGAGCGTGTCGAGGCCGTGCTCGGTGAGGACGAGGAAGCAGCCCCTTCCGTCGGCCGGGTCCGGTTCGCGCCGCAGCAGGCCGCGCTCTTCCATCCGGGTGGCGTGCCGGGAGAGGCGGCTGCGTGACCAGTTCATCTTCGCGGCCTGCTCGCGCAGGGAGCTGGTGTGCCGGGGGCGCTCCGACAGGGTGCTCAGTACCTCGTAGTCGGGCTCGGAGAGTCCGACCTCGACGAGGTCCCGCGCCGTGCCGGCCTGAACGGCGGCCACCATGTGGCGGAAGGCGCGCCACGCGCGCTCCTCGTCCGGGCTCAGCCAGTGAGCGGTCTGGTCCGCCGGTTTCGTTGACATGTAATCAATCTACCGGCTAATTTCGTTTCCATGTCAACGACAAGCTTGCGTGTCCTCGTGCTCGTGTGCAGCAACCGTCCCGGCGCCCTCGGGCCGGCGGTGGGGGAGTGGCTGGTCGGAGCGCTCGCGCCCCGCACCGTGGAACTCGGCGTCGAGCTCGTGCCCGTGGCGCTCGGTGACCTCGGCCTGCCGTTCCTCGACGAAGAGGAACATCCGGCGGCAGGCGCGTACCGGAACGAGCACACACGACGCTGGAGCGCGATCGCGGACGCTGCGGACGGATTCGTCGTCGTGACCCCGGAGTACAACCACGGGATGCCGGCGACGTTGAAGAACGCGCTGGACTACCTCTACCGGGAATGGGCCTGGAAGCCGATCGGCTTCGTCAGCTACGGCAACACGTCGGCCGGCACCCGGGCCGTGCACCACGCCAAGCAGGTCGCGACCACGCTACGCCTGGTTCCGCTGGGCTCCACGGTCGCGATACGCCTCAGCGACGCGGTGGAGAACGGACGCGTCCGCCCCGCCCCGGCTCTCGTCGGTGCGGCCCACCGCGTCATGGACGAGTTGGTGAGGGTGGCCCATGCCCTGCGTCCGCTGCGCGAGCGCGAACAAAGCGGAACGGTGCCCGGCCCGCTGTCGGGGTCGTACGTGCGGCGACTGACCCCCGATGATGCGCCCGAGGTCACCGTGCTGCAGCGGTGCTGCTGGGTGGATGAGGCTCTCGCGAACGACACCTTGGCCGTGCGCGCCCTGCACGAGTCGCCGCAGCAGGTCCGCGGCTGGCTCGCGACCTGGCACGCCACGGGGCTCTGGCGGGACGGCCGCCTCCTGGGCATGGCGCGGGTTCGACGCAGCGGCACCGACTGGCACGTGGGCCGTCTCTGCGTCGCCCCGGACCTGCGCGGCCAGGGCCTGGGCCGCTGGCTGCTCCGCACCGTCGAGTCCGCTGCCGAACCGGGTTGCCTTCGGGCGGTGCTGTCCACCGGCGCCCGGAGCACGCGGAACATCGCGCTCTACGAGAGCGAGGGGTATGGAGCGGCCCCGCACTCCAGCGCGGACGGGACGGCCTGCCTCATCAAGAACCTGGTGCTGTAGGCGGCCCGGCTTCCAGGGCCTGCCCGGTGGAACGACGAAGGCCCGGACCGCTGGGCGGTCCGAGCCTTCGTGAAAGCGGAGGAGACGAGATTCGAACTCGTGAGGGGTTGCCCCCCAACGCGCTTTCCACATGTTCGTACGGGGGTCCGGCTGGGGTCGTAGGTTTCCTGACCTGCGGCGGAGCGTTCCGGGTGGCTCCGTCCGGACGGGGGCGAATGAGACCGGAACTGAGACCGTGACGGTCACTTGCCGGCGTCAGGCCCGTACCACTGGAGGGCTTGCCCGGTGATGGCGGCGATGCACTCGAAGTCGCGGTCGCGGTGCAGGAGAGTGAGGCCCTGGAGCTCGGCGGTGGCGGCTACGACCAGGTCGACCGCCCCGGCGCTGCGGTGCTGATCTCGTTTGGTCAGGGTTTCCTGGACCTGCCAGGCCCGGCTGTATGCCCGATCGTCCACAGGGACCCACCCGAAGAGGAGGCGCAGGTCTTCGATTCCCTGCGCGCGGTCGTCGGCGGTGCGGGCGCTGTAGAAGTACTTGAGTTCGGTGATCGGGCAGGTCGCGATGAGGCCTGCCGCTGCGGCCCGGTCCCATCCGTACTGCTCGGCATCACCGCGCAAGAACCGGGCGAGGGCGCTGGTGTCGATGAGGAACTGGGCCGAGTTCACCGACGGTAATTCCTCTTGTCGTCGAAGAGCTCAAGGTCGAAGGCCCCCTCGCCTGCCGCCGCGCGCAGGCGAGTGAGCGCGAGTGCTCTGCGCCAGCAGTGACGCTCCCGCCGATCATGACGAGGCCGGGGCCTTAACCATGCCCTGGCGGCATGACGCCGTGGATGCGGGAGAGGGTGAAGACACGCTCGGCGTCCCGAAGGTGGCACCAGGCTTCGAGGTAGGGCGGGTCGAGGTCGAGGCCGCTGAGGGTACGGACGGTGCGGCTGCCCGAGGCGGCGACGTACTCGACGGTGATGGCCGTGCCCGTGTCGACGGCGTGGGCCAGCTGGCGGACGTCGGTGTACGTCAGCTGCTTCGCGTATCCGGCGACGATCTCCTCGGTGTCCGTGCCGAAGGGACCCCCGGTGCCCAATGGATCGGGCTCCGGAACGGTCGGCGGGGTGGCCAGCAGTCGGACCGCCAGGCCGGACGAGTCGACTGCGGCAGGCGCCTTCGCCGTTTGGTGTGCTGAGCGTCCGGTGCCGGCCTTCGTGGTGGCCTTCCGAGGGGCCGGAACGGCGGCGGCCCGTCGAGGCGGCGCCTTCTCGATGCGTACGGTCCCGTCCGCGGCCTCGGCGACGGGCGCATAGCCCTGGTCCCGGAGCGCGGCGAGGGTCTTGTCGGGCGAGCTGCCGCTGAGGAGCACTGTCGGGGCGAGCTGCCGCAGCCCGAGTGCGGCGAGTGCCCGGTGGGCGGCGAGCTCGGCCAGGAGCGTGGGTTCGTCGCTGTGGATGACGCAGGCGGCGGGGGCGATGCGCATACGGCCGTGACGGCGGGCGGCGTCGGCGACGAGATAGGACAGGGGCTGCGGCAGGGGCCCGTCGGCGACGGCGGTCAGCTCGGCCGAGATCTCGTCCGGAGCGCGACCGGTGTCCAGGGCGCGGCGGACGCTGTCGCCGCTGAACCGCCATACCGAGGCCGTGCCGCTGGTCTCCCGGTCGGCGGTCGAATCCAGGAGCTCGGCCAGGCGTGCGGAGGGCGTACCGGTGACGACGGCGGTGAGGTCGCCGCCGAACCGGGCTGTTCTCGTGGCCTCCGGAAGCAGCCGCCGGCATGCGTCGGCCAATTCCTCCCGGTCACCGGTCACCAGGGCCGCACCGAGCCGGGAGAGAGCGCCTCGGGCGATGACGCCCGTCAGTTCGGCCTCGCGGACCGTCGCGGCGAAGGGCGTCTCGTCGTGGAACGACGGATGAGCGAGCGGACGGTGCCAGGCGACGAGCGGACCCAGATCGGTGCCGACCTGCACACTCTGCCCCTCGGGAAGCGTCGCCGCCGCTGCGAGCAGCCCGCGCCGAGCCTGCAGGCAGGCGCTGCAGCGAGGGACCCCGGCCAGAGCAGCAAGCGACCTGTCGTCCTCGTCGCGGGACTGCGAGGGAGTGAACTGCAGGTTCCACCATGCGTGAAGCAGGTCGGCGAACTGCGCTGCCGGTTCCTGCGCCGCCCAGGTGTCGTACACCGCGGTGGGTGCGATGCGGTCGCCGTCGGCGCCCAGCAACCCGACCGAGTGGGCGATCTCCAGGGTGATGCGTACCACCGCGTCGTCGGTCTGCGCGGCCTTGCCGATCCGCCCCAGTTCACGCGCGCCGACGCCGCCGGACTTCAGCCGGGCCGGTGGAGCCGCCGAGCAGACTGACAGGACCGAGACGGCGTGGGTCGCGAAGGCCGTGGCGGCTGCGGTCGCCTCCCGGTCCACCTCCACCGCGGGGACGGGCACCAGCTTCGCCACGGGCGGTACGGGATCGAACGGTGCACGCCAGTCCGGCCCGCGCAGCGCGAGTGTCACTTCGGCGGGCATGCGGGCCGGCCCGTATCCGTGGCGGTTGCGGATCAGGAACCCCCTGTCCAGGGCCCATCGCTCACCCGGCGGGACATCGGCCATGGGGGCTCCGAACACGACGAATTCCGTGTGTTGCGGTGCGGACTTCGCCTGTCGCTCCAGCAGCTGCCGGGCGGCCGAAGGGGCCTTCGCGATCACCGCGGCGACGCGCTGCGGATCGCCGTGGTGTTCCAGGACGGCGGCCGTGCGCTGCTGCCTGGTGCCGGGCGGCTTGATGCCCAGTGCCACGAGCATGCCGCGCAGCTCCTCGGAGGTCACGCCTTCCAGCAGCTCCTCCAGCGGTGCGTCCAGCCCGAGAGGCGCGTCCCACGCCTGCCGCAAGGGGGCGGCCATGTGGAGATTCCCGTCGCCGTCCGGCCAGACCAGTGCGTGATCGGCCAGAGCCTCCAGAGCGGCGTCCAGTTCCCGAGCGGCAGTGGGTGCCGTCGCGCCCAGCGCCCTCGCCAGGGCGCTGCGCGACAGGGATGCTTTCAAGGCGGCCAGGGTCTCGGCCACTTGGAGGCAGGGCAGCGGTAGCTGCGGCAGGACGAGCGCCACCGAGCCTGGCCGCAGAAGACGTTCCGCCAACTCCTCCATGGAACATGGCTCCGGTGGTGCCACGGCGTCCTTCCGTGTCCCGAGTACGCGCGACAGCCGTGGGGCGTCGAGACCGGCCAGCCAGGCCGTGAGCGTGGATCGGGACGTCATGGGGAACACCTCGCGAGGCCGGGAAACACGGCTCGGGACCGGAGCGGCCCCGAGCGGAGCCAAGAATCGCGCATTCGATGGGCCCACCGTCGCCACTCAGGGGGAGTTCACGCGCAGAGGGCGGGCCGTCGATGGGGCTGGAGTGTGGGCGATCCTGGCGCGCCGTACGAGATGTCGTGAATGCCTGAGGTAAACGAGACTGGAACCGAGACCAGGACATGCCGAAGAACCCGGCCGCTGAAGCGGTCCGGGTTCTTCGTTTCGCCTGTTCAGGCGGCTGCGGAGGATACGAGATTCGAACTCGTGAGGGGTTGCCCCCAACACGCTTTCCAAGCGTGCGCCCTAGGCCTCTAGGCGAATCCTCCGGGGAGAACATTACATGACCGGAGAGGGTGCTCGCGCACGCCGATCCTGGCGGGGGTCCGTCGAAGGGTGCAGGTCGGTGGGGATGGCCGGGGCGGGGTTCGGATCGGGTACGCTGGGCGCAGCCCCTCACGCGGTGCTATCTGACTGAACTCCCCCAGGGCCGGAAGGCAGCAAGGGTAGGTCGGCTCTGGCAGGTGCGTGGGGGGCGCTTGCGTTCCCGCCCCTCTCCGGACGCCGACCGGTTTTCCCGGGTTGTCGGTGGGCGCCTATAACCTCGTATACGTGTCGTCTCTCGCGCTGTACCGCCGCTATCGCCCCGAGTCCTTCGCCGAGGTCATCGGGCAGGAGCATGTCACCGACCCGTTGCAGCAGGCCCTGCGGAACAACCGGGTCAATCACGCGTACCTGTTCAGCGGGCCGCGGGGGTGCGGAAAGACGACCAGCGCGCGCATTCTCGCGCGGTGTCTGAACTGTGAGCAGGGGCCTACCCCGACACCCTGCGGCGAGTGCCAGTCCTGTCGGGACCTCGCGCGCAACGGGCCCGGCTCCATCGACGTCATCGAGATCGACGCCGCCTCGCACGGTGGTGTGGACGACGCCCGTGACCTGCGGGAGAAGGCCTTCTTCGGGCCCGCATCCAGCCGGTACAAGATCTACATCATCGACGAGGCCCACATGGTCACCTCGGCGGGCTTCAACGCCCTCCTGAAGGTGGTCGAGGAGCCGCCGGAGCATCTCAAGTTCATCTTCGCCACCACGGAGCCCGAGAAGGTCATCGGGACCATCCGGTCCCGGACCCACCACTACCCCTTCCGGCTCGTGCCGCCGGGGACGCTCAGGGACTACCTCGGCGAGGTCTGCGGGCGCGAGGGCATTCCCGTCGAGGACGGCGTGCTGCCGCTCGTCGTGCGCGCAGGCGCCGGTTCCGTGCGTGACTCGATGTCCGTCATGGACCAGCTGCTCGCCGGGGCCGCCGACGACGGTGTGACCTATGCCATGGCGACCTCTCTTCTCGGATATACGGACGGGTCCCTGCTGGACTCCGTCGTCGACGCCTTCGCGGCCGGGGACGGCGCCGCCGCCTTCGAGGTCGTCGACCGGGTCATCGAGGGCGGGAACGACCCTCGTCGGTTCGTCGCCGACCTCCTGGAGCGGCTGCGGGACCTCGTGATCCTCGCCGCCGTGCCCGACGCCGCCGAGAAGGGGCTCATCGACGCCCCCGTCGACGTCATCGAGCGCATGCAGGCGCAGGCGTCGGTCTTCGGGGCCGCCGAGCTCAGCCGCGCCGCCGATCTGGTGAACGCCGGACTGACCGAGATGCGCGGTGCCACCTCGCCCCGGCTCCAGCTGGAGCTGATCTGCGCGCGCGTGCTGCTGCCGGCCGCCTTCGACGACGAGCGTTCCGTCCAGGCGCGGCTCGACCGGCTGGAGCGCGGGGCCGCCGCCGCACCCGCCGCCGCGCCCGTCTTCACGCCCGGACCGCCGGCCGCCGCCATGGGGTACGTGCCCGGGCCCGAGGCCCACACCCCGATGGCCCCGCCGCCGCCCGCCCCCGCACCCGTCCAGCAGCCGGCCCCCGCTCCCGTACAGGAGCAGCCCGCGCCCGCCGGTCCCCGGCCCGGGGCCTGGCCCGGTGCCGCCACCCCCGGTGGCGGTGCGCCCGGCGCCTGGCCCGGCGCGTCCGCGCCCGCGGCGCCCGCCGCCCCGGCCCCCGCGCCCGTCCAGGCGCAGCCTGCGCCGCAGGCCCCCGCTCCGGCCTCCGGCGGCGGGGACACGGCCCAGGTGCGGAACCTGTGGCCGCAGATCCTCGACGCCGTGAAGAACCGGCGCCGCTTCACCTGGATCCTGCTCAGCCAGAACGCCCAGGTGGCAGGGTTCGACGGCACGACCCTCCAGCTCGGCTTCCTCAACGCCGGCGCCCGCGACAACTTCGCGAGCAGCGGCAGCGAGGACGTCCTCAAGCAGGCCCTCGCCGAGCAGTTCAACGTGAACTGGAAGATCGAGGCGATCATCGACCCCTCGGGCGGCTCCGCGCCCCCGCCCGCCGCCACCGGCTTCGGAGGCGGATCCGGCGGATCAGGCGGGGGCGGCTTCGGAGGGTCGGGCGGCGGCCGCCCGCCCGCTCCCGCTCCCTCCTTCCAGCAGGCCGCGCCGCCCGCCCCCGTGCAGGCGCAGCCCGCTCCCGCCCCGAGCTTCCAGCAGGCCCCGGCGCCCGCCCCCGCGCCCGCGTACACGCCGCCCGCGCCGCAGCCCGTGGCGCCCGAGGACGACGTCCCGGAGGAGGACGACCCGGACCTCGTCGACTCCGCGCTCTCCGGGCACGACCTGATCGTGCGCGAGCTGGGAGCCACCGTTGTGGAGGAATACACGAACGAGTAGGGGCGTCTCGCTCGGTGGCCCGCACAAGGGGCATCCCGGTCGGCGGGCTACCCTGGCAGGCGTGAAGGTCCTCGTCATCGGCGGCGGCGCCCGCGAACACGCCCTGTGCCGCTCTCTCTCCCTCGATCCCGACGTCACCGCTCTGCACTGCGCGCCCGGCAACGCCGGAATCGCGGAGGTCGCCGAACTGCACCCCGTCGACCAGCTGGACGGCGCGGCCGTCGCCGCGCTCGCCACCGAGCTGGGCGCCGAGCTCGTCGTCGTCGGCCCGGAGGCCCCGCTCGTCGCCGGCGTCGCCGACGCCGTGCGCGCGGCCGGCATCCCGGTCTTCGGCCCGTCCCAGGCCGCGGCGCAGCTGGAGGGCTCCAAGGCGTTCGCCAAGGACGTCATGGCCGGCGCCGGTGTCCCCACCGCCCGCAGCTACGTCTGCACGACCCCGGCCGAGATCGACGAGGCGCTCGACGCCTTCGGCGCTCCGTACGTGGTGAAGGACGACGGTCTCGCCGCCGGCAAGGGCGTCGTCGTCACCGAGGACCTCGACAAGGCCAGGGCGCACGCGCTCGCGTGCGACCGGGTGGTCATCGAGGAGTACCTGGACGGCCCCGAGGTCTCCCTCTTCGCGATCACCGACGGCACGACCGTCCTCCCGCTGAAGCCCGCGCAGGACTTCAAGCGCGCGCTCGACGGCGACGAGGGCCCGAACACCGGCGGCATGGGTGCCTACTCGCCGCTGCCCTGGGCCGACCCGAAGCTGGTCGAGGAGGTCCTGGAGACCGTCCTGCAGCCGACGGTCGACGAGCTGCGCCGCCGCGGCACCCCGTTCTCCGGCCTGCTGTACGCGGGTCTGGCGATCACCAGCCGTGGCGTGCGGGTCATCGAGTTCAACGCGCGCTTCGGCGACCCGGAGACCCAGGTCGTCCTGGCCCGTCTGAAGACCCCGCTCGCGGGCGTCCTGCTGCGTTCCGCCAACGGCACCCTGGACGACCAGGCCCCGCTGAGCTGGAGCGACGAGGCCGCCGTGACCGTGGTCATCGCCTCGCACAACTACCCGGACACCCCGCGCACGGGCGACCCGATCGAGGGCCTGGACGAGGTCGCGGAGAAGGACGCCCCGCACGCGTACGTGCTCCACGCCGGTACGAAGCGGGGCGAGGACGGCGCGGTCCTGAGCGCCGGCGGGCGCGTCCTCTCGGTCACCGCCACCGGTTCGGACCTGGCGCAGGCCCGCGAGCGGGCGTACGCGGCGGTCGGCCGCATCCGCCTTGACGGTTCGCAGCACCGTACGGACATCGCGCGGAAGGCCTCCGAGGCCTGATCCTTCTGAATTCCGGCCGAATTCGCCGGATTCCACTTGTGGCCGTGGGGTGCGGAACCTGTGCACCACACGGCCACAAGTGCGCCATCACCTTTACCCAAAGCCATTCCATCGAGTGACGGCTCGGCCATACGGATGACGCCCGCCAAAGCCCCAACTAGGGTGCGGCGAAGGCATTCCGGCACTTGGCCCACCGGCATTGCGATGTCAGTGGCGGGTGCCACAGTGGGGGAGTGAGCAACACCGCCACAGGCAGTCCCGTCGAGGGCAGGAGGGGGTGATGAACGGCGTGTCCGGTACCGGTTCCGTTGTCGGCGAGGAGTGGGGTGCGCGCGCCGCGCGCTCCCGGGCCCTCGCCGTCCTCCGCGTCCGCGGCAGGGCACTGGGCCTCGCGGTGCTCCCCGCCGCGGTGGCCGTCGTCCTGTACGCGGGCGGGGTCACCGGCCACTTCACGGGAGCCGGCTGGGACACGGCCCGCTGGGTCGTGACCGTCCTCGCCGTGCTCGTCCTCCTCGCCGCCGCGGCCGTCGCCGTCGTCGTCGCCCGGGCCCGTCCCGCGGCCACGCCGACGGTGGAGCTCGCCGAGACCGCCGCCCCCGATCTGTACCGCCTGGTCCGCGACCTGGCGGACCGGCTGGGCGTCCCGGCGCCCGCCGCGATAGCCCTGACGCCGGACTGCGACAGCTGGCTGGAGGACCGCACCCACCGGGCCCACCGGCTGCACCGCACGTCCGGCGGCGACGGAGCCCCGGTCCTTGTCATAGGCTCGCCGTTCCTGTGGTGGATGCGCGTCGGCGAGCTGCGGGCGGTCCTCGCCCCCGTCGTCGCCGGTACGGGACCGGCCGCCCATCCCGACATAGCCGCCGCCCGCCGCTTCGTCCGCGGCCTCGACGCCGCCGTCGCCGTGCCCCGGGACCCCGGCCTCGACCCGGTCCGCCGGCTCGGTGCCCACGGCGTCGGGCAGGTCGCCCGTGTGCTGCTGCGCGCCTGTCGCGGGCACGCCGCCGAGATGGAGCGGGGGGTCGCCGCCGCCGGCTCGGAGCGCGCCCAGGCCGTGGACTACGGCGTACGGATCGTCGCCCAGGAGCAGGTCGGCCTGGCCTACGCGGGCTGGGACCGGCTGCTGACCCGGGTCGCGCTGCCCGCCTGGCGCATGGGCCGCTGGCCCGCCAAGCTCGACGCGGGCGTGGTCTCCGCGCTGACCGAGCTCTCCCGCCGAGACCGGCTCGCGGAGGGCTTCTCCTCCCGGCTCGGCGAGCGCCCCGCCTGCGACCTCCTGGAGGAGCCCGGCGCCGTCGACGAGGCCACCTCGCTGCTCGCCGCCCGCCTCTTCCACGGCGGTCCCGCCGAGCCCGGCCCCGACTGGGCCCCGGTCGAGTGGAGCCAGTACCCCGAAGAGGTCGTCGACCGGAAGTGGCGCACCGACGCCGCCCGCCTGCACCAGGTCCTCGACGGTCTGGGCGTGGCCGGGAACTCCGGCGGCCCGGGTTCCGGCGAGGCGGGCCCCACCCTGACCCGTGTGATGGCCCACCTGACGACGTCCCGGCCCGAGCTCCCCGAGGAGTCCGCTGCGGACCCCGACGAGGACGACGAGCCGGTGAACCCGGCCGCCGAGGCGCTCGCCGGAGCGCTCAGCGCGCTCTGCGCGCGCGAGGAGGCGGCCCGGGAGGCCCGCGTGGCCGCGGCGGCCGAGACCGCCCGCACGGCCGAGAAGAGCGGGAAGGCCGAGAGGAGCGGGGCACCCCAGAAGAGCCGGGCGACCGGGCCGCACGTGGCCGTCAGCGGTCCCGACGGGCCCCTGCCGCTGTTCCCGCTCCAGCCGCCCCGTACCGGCCGTGACCTGCTCGCCGACCACGTGACCGCGATGGTCTGCTGTGCGGCCGTGGACACCGCCGAGGCCGCCCCCGGTCTCGACTGGCTCGACGGACCGGCCCTGCTCGTCGGCGGCGAGCGCGCGGCGGACCTCGGTCCCCGGGTCCTCGCCCTCGTCGAGGACGGTGACCCGGAGCCCCTGCGGGCCTGGCTCACCCTCACCGGGGTGCGTCCGGAGAAGCCCGTACGCCTGGTCTGAGCGCGGCCGGACGAGCGAGAACCCGGAGCCTCGGCTTCCACTCTCGTCAATTCGCGACGAACGGTGACGGAGTGCGTGCGTTATGTGATGTGCTGGAGACCGTCACTGACAGAGGCACGCATCAGAGGCACGCACCACAGGCACGAAGACACAGCACGAAGACACGGGCACGAAGACAGAGGCAAGAAGACAGAGGCACGAGCCACAGGCACTGACCGGCCGACCGGGGGAGTCGAGGGAGGGGCGCACATGGGGGCGGAGCAGATCAGACGGTGGGAGTCGGGTGCGCTCGCGCACGCCGTCTCCGATCCCTTCGGCCAGGGCCCGCTGCCCTGGCTGCGCGGCTCGGAGAACTACTTCGACGACACCGGGCAGATGGTTCCCTGGTACGCGGACGAGATCCTGGCCCGGGGCGGCACCGGCGGCCCCCGCACGGCCGACGACGTCCGGCGCCAGATCAAGGGCTTCGCGTCCGACGGGGCCGTGGCGCCGGGCGAGTCCATCGACTTCCACATCACCGTGGACCCGCCGCAGCAGTTCTCGGTCGACGTCTACCGGATCGGACACTACGGCGGCGACGGCGCCGCGAAGATCACCACCAGCCCGCGCCTCTCCGGGATCGTCCAGCCGGCCCCGCTCACCGCCGACCGCACGGTCTCCTGCCACCACTGGTGGCAGTCCTGGCGGCTGCAGGTCCCCACGTACTGGTCGATCGGCGCGTACGTCGCGGTCCTCACGACCGCCGACGGCTACCGCTCGCACATCCCCTTCACGGTCCGCGACAACCACCCGGCGGATCTGCTCCTCGTCCTCCCGGACGTGACCTGGCAGGCGTACAACCTCTACCCGGAGGACGGCCACACGGGCGCCAGCCTCTACCACGCCTGGGACGAGGAGGGCCGACTGCTCGGCGAGGAGGAGGCGGCCGTCACCGTCTCCTTCGACCGTCCGTACGCGGGCGCGGGGCTCCCCCTGCACGTCGGCCACGCCTACGACTTCATCCGCTGGGCCGAGCGCTACGGCTACGACCTGGCGTACGCGGAGACCCGCGACCTGCACGCCGGCCGGGTCGACCCGAGCCGCTACCGGGGTCTCGTCTTCCCGGGCCACGACGAGTACTGGTCGGCACCGATGCGCCGGACCGTCGAACTCGCCCGCGACCAGGGCACCTCGCTCGTCTTCCTCTCCGCCAACACCATGTACTGGCAGGTGGAGCTGGGCCCTTCGCCGTCCGGGGTGCCGGACCGCCTCCTCACCTGCCGCAAGCGGCGCGGCCCCGGCCGCCCCGCGCTCTGGCGCGAGGTCGACCGGCCCGAGCAGCAGCTCCTCGGCATCCAGTACGCGGGCCGGGTGCCCGAACCGCACCCGCTGGTCGTGCGGAACGCCGACCACTGGCTCTGGGATGCCACCGGCGCCGGTGACGGCGACGAGCTCCCGGGCCTGGTCGCGGGCGAGGCCGACCGCTACTTCCCGCGCACCGCGCTCCCGGAGCACCAGGGCCGCATCCTGCTCTCCCACTCGCCGTACCGGGACAGCGAAGGCGCCCTGCGCCACCAGGAGACGAGTCTCTACCGGGCGCCGTCCGGGGCGTGGGTCTTCGCCTCCGGCACCTTCGCCTGGTCGCCGGCGCTCGACCGGCCGGGCCATGTCGACGCCCGGGTGCAGCGCGCCACCGCGAACCTCCTCGACCGCATCTGCAAGAGGGAGTGAGCGCGGGCTCACAGGGTCCGACGGCGGGATCCGTCCCCACGTGCGAGAGAATCGGACACGCTCCTGGATCAACCTACGCGGAGGAACCGTGTCCGGATTCGTAGAAAAGCCCGAGCCCGTCCAGGTCCCGGGCCTCACCCATCTCCACACGGGCAAGGTCCGCGACCTGTACCGGAACGAGGCGGGCGACCTCGTGATGGTGGCGAGCGACCGCCTGTCGGCCTACGACTGGGTGCTGCCCACCGAGATCCCCGACAAGGGCCGGGTCCTCACCAAGCTCTCCCTGTGGTGGTTCGACAAGCTCGCCGACCTGGCCCCGAACCACGTGATCTCGACCGAGCTGCCGGCCGGCGCGCCCGCCGACTGGGAGGGCCGCACCCTCATCTGCAAGTCGCTCGACATGGTCCCGGTCGAGTGCGTCGCCCGTGGCTACCTCACCGGATCCGGCCTGCTCGAGTACGACGAGTCCCGCACGGTCTGCGGCCTCGCCCTGCCCGAGGGCCTCACGGACGGCTCCGAGCTGCCCGCCCCGATCTTCACCCCGGCCACCAAGGCCGCGGTCGGCGACCACGACGAGAACGTCTCGTACGAGGAGGTCGCCCGCCAGGTCGGCGCCGAGACCGCCGCGCTGCTGCGCCAGACGACCCTCGCCGTCTACTCCCGGGCCCGTGACATCGCCCGTGAGCGCGGCATCATCCTGGCGGACACCAAGTTCGAGTTCGGCTTCGACGGGGAGACGCTCGTCCTCGCCGACGAGGTCCTCACCCCGGACTCCTCGCGCTTCTGGCCGGCCGCCGAGTGGGAGCCGGGCCGCGCCCAGCCCTCGTACGACAAGCAGATCGTGCGGAACTGGCTGACCTCCCCGGCCTCCGGCTGGGACCGCAAGAGCGAGCAGCCGCCGCCGGCCCTGCCGCAGGAGGTCGTGGAGAAGACCCGCGCCAAGTACATCGAGGCGTACGAGCTCCTCACCGGCCTGAGCTGGAGCTAGGGAACGAGAAAGCCCCCGGTCGATTCGACCGGGGGCTTTCTTCGTGGAGCGGACGACGAGATTCGAACTCGCGACCCTCACCTTGGCAAGGTGATGCTCTACCAACTGAGCCACGTCCGCATGCGCCGTAGCGCGCTGCTAACTATACCCAACCTGGACGGTGCTTGTGACACACCGCCGTGTGGGGCCCTTCACACTCTCCGGAGAGACGACAAAGGCCCCGGTTCCTGAGAACCGGGGCCTTTGATCCCTGAGCGGACGACGAGATTCGAACTCGCGACCCTCACCTTGGCAAGGTGATGCTCTACCAACTGAGCCACGTCCGCATTGCTACCGGTCAGCTTTCGCTGCTCGGTGCGAGCACCACTCTACCTGATCCACCGGAGTGGTCGGTAACGCGATCTCGCAGAGCGGGTGACAGGGATTGCACACTGCGCCTTCCCCCTGGAAGGGGGCTGTTCTGCTACTGAACTACACCCGCACGCTGCTGGGGACTTGGCTTTTTCGGCCTCGCCCCTCGGCGTGATCCAGACTCTAGCGGATCAAGGGGGGTGCAATGCAAATCGGCTCGGACCGAGGCCCTCCGCCCGGGCTCGCCCCCCCCCGCAGCGCCTGCGCGGCCGCGGCCTCAGCTCGCCGCGCGGAACGCCTCGTAGACGCGCTTCGGGATGCGGCCGCGGGCGGGGACGTCCATCTTGTTGGACTGGGCCCAGGCGCGGACCGCCGCCGGATCGGGGGCGAGGGCGGTGTGGGTGTACGAGTCGGCCGGGGCGCCCCGACGGGCCGCCGGCCTGGCCGGCAGCTTGCGGCCGGCGGCGAGGTAGGGCGCGAGGGCCTTGCGGAGTTTCTTTGCATTGGCAGCATTCAGGTCGATCTCGTACATCTTCCCGTCGAGGCCGAACGCGACCGTTTCAGCCGCTTCTCCGCCGTCGATGTCGTCGGAGAGAGTGACCACCACACGCTGAGCCACGGATATCGGTCCTTTCCTGCGGCCGCCGAGGTCGACGGAGCGCTTGTGGCGCCCCTGAAGTGCGACGATGCCGACCATACGGCTGTGCCGGGACAATGCTGCTTTCTTCTGGATTCCTTTGTACAGCGGTGGGCGTCGCATTGTGAAGCCCTGTCAATTGTTTCAGCGTGTCCCGGTGCAATGCGGTCCGCAATATTTCACTGGAATTTTGTGTGGAGTGCGTGCCCGGCGGGCGGAAGGTTCTTCGTGCCGGCACGCCCCTCCTGAACCGTGCTTTTGTAGGATCCTTCAGATCTCTACCCGCGTAGAATTTGGAGGCAGGTACGCTGAGGGAACCGCCCACGCAACACACCACCGGGAGTGCCAGTGGCACGCGTCGTAGTCGACGTCATGCTCAAGCCGGAGATCCTCGACCCTCAGGGGCAGGCGGTGCAGCGTGCACTGCCTCGCCTGGGATTCGCCGGAATCGCCGACGTCCGTCAGGGGAAGCGCTTCGAGCTGGAGGTGGAGGGACCGGTCGACGACGCCGCCCTCGCCCGCATCCATGAGATGGCCGAAACCTTCCTCGCCAACACCGTGATCGAAGACTTCGTCGTGAAGGTGGAGTCGTGACCGCACGCATCGGCGTCGTCACGTTCCCCGGAACGCTCGACGACCAGGACGCGCTGCGTGCCGCCCGCCTGGCGGGCGCCGAGCCCGTCTCGCTCTGGCACCGCGACAAGGACCTCAAGCAGGTCGACGCCGTGGTCCTGGCCGGCGGCTTCTCCTACGGCGACTACCTGCGGGCCGGAGCCATCTCCCGCTTCTCGCCGGTGATGGAGACCATCATCGAGCAGGCGAAGGCGGGCATGCCCGTCCTCGGCATCTGCAACGGCTTCCAGATCCTCACCGAGGCCCATCTGCTGCCGGGCGCGATGCTGCGCAACAACCACCTCCACTTCATCTGCCGCGACCAGAAGCTGCGGGTGGAGAACGCGGAGACCGCCTGGACCTCGGACTACGTCCAGGGCCAGGAGATCGAGGTCCCGCTCAAGAACATGGACGGCCGGTACGTCGCCGACGAGCGCACGCTCGACGAGCTGGAGGCCGAGGGGCGGGTGGCCTTCCGCTACCTGGACATGAACCCCAACGGCTCGCTGCGCGACATCGCGGGCATCACCAACGCCGCGGGCAACGTGGTCGGCCTCATGCCGCACCCGGAGCACGCCGTCGAGCCGCTGGTCGGCACCGGCAAGACGGACGGCCTCGGTTTCTTCACCTCGATCCTCAAGAAGCTGGTCAACGCCTGATGAGCCTCGACACCGTCAAGCACGCGAGCGAGACGCCGGACAGCGAGCAGCCCTGGAAGGAGCTCGGCCTCAAGGAGGACGAGTACGCGCGCATCCGCGAGATCCTCGGCCGCCGTCCCACCGGCGCCGAGCTCGCCATGTACTCCGTCATGTGGTCCGAGCACTGCTCCTACAAGAGCAGCAAGGTCCACCTGAAGCAGTTCGGCGAGAAGACCCCCGAGAACGACGCCATGCTCGTCGGCATCGGCGAGAACGCGGGCGTCGTCGACGTCGGCCAGGGGTACGCGGTCACCTTCAAGGTGGAGTCGCACAACCACCCCTCGTACATCGAGCCCTACCAGGGCGCGGCCACCGGCGTCGGCGGCATCGTCCGCGACATCCTCGCCATGGGCGCCCGCCCGGTCGCGGTCGTCGACCCGCTGCGCTTCGGCGCGGCCGACCACCCCGACACCAAGCGCGTGCTGCCCGGTGTCGTCGCCGGCATCGGCGGCTACGGCAACTGCCTGGGCCTGCCGAACATCGGCGGCGAGGTCGTCTTCGACTCCTGCTACCAGGGCAACCCGCTGGTCAACGCCGGCTGCATCGGCGTGATGAAGCACGAGGACATCCACCTCGCCAAGGCCTCCGGCCCCGGCAACAAGGTCATCCTGTACGGCGCCCGCACGGGTGGCGACGGCATCGGCGGCGTCTCGGTCCTCGCGTCCGAGACCTTCGACGACACCAAGCCCACCAAGCGCCCCGCCGTCCAGGTCGGCGACCCCTTCCAGGAGAAGCTCCTCATCGAGTGCACCCTGGAGATCTTCAAGGAGAAGCTCGTCGCGGGCATCCAGGACCTCGGCGGCGCCGGGCTCTCCTGCGCCACGTCCGAGCTGGCCTCCGCCGGTTCCGGCGGCATGCGGGTCGACCTGGAGAAGGTGCACCTGCGCGACGCGACGCTCTCGCCCGAGGAGATCCTCATGAGCGAGTCGCAGGAGCGCATGTGCGCGATCGTCGAGCCGCAGCACGTCGACCGCTTCCTGGAGATCTGCGAGAAGTGGGACGTCATCGCCGTCGTCATCGGTGAGGTGACCGAGGGCGAGCGCCTGGAGATCTTCTGGCACGGCGAGCAGATCGTCGACGTGCCGCCGCGCTCCGTCGCCCACGAGGGCCCGACCTACCACCGGCCGTTCGCGCGCCCGCAGTGGCAGGACGCCCTCCAGGCCGACGACGCCGGCAAGCTGCCCCGGCCGCAGAACGGCGCCGAGCTGAAGGACCAGGTCCTCAAGCTCGTCTCCTCCCCGAACCAGGCCTCGAAGTCCTGGATCACGGACCAGTACGACCGGTTCGTGCAGGGCAACACGGTCCTGGCGCAGCCCGAGGACGCGGGCATGGTCCGCATCGACGAGGAGACCAACCTCGGCGTGGCCATGGCGACCGACGGCAACGGCCGGTACGCCAAGCTCGACCCGTACACGGGTGCGCAGCTCGCGCTGGCGGAGGCGTACCGCAACGTCGCCGCCTCCGGTGCGAAGCCGCTGGCGATCTCGGACTGCCTGAACTTCGGTTCGCCCGAGGACCCGGACGTGATGTGGCAGTTCGCCGAGGCCACCCGTGGTCTCGCGGACGGCTGCCTCCAGCTCGGCACCCCGGTCACCGGCGGCAACGTGTCGCTGTACAACCAGACCGGTGAGGTCGCCATCCACCCGACGCCCGTCGTGGCCGTCCTCGGTGTGATCGACGACGTCAACCGCCGCACCCCGATCGCCTTCGCGGAAGAGGGCCAGCTCCTCTACCTGCTCGGCGACACCAAGGAGGAGTTCGGCGGCTCGGCCTGGTCCGAGGTGATCCACCAGCACCTCGGCGGCATGCCGCCGGCCGTGGACCTCGACCGGGAGAAGCTGCTCGGCGAGATCCTGATCTCGGCCTCGCGCGACGGCATGATCGACGCGGCGCACGACCTGTCCGACGGCGGTCTCGTGCAGGCGGTCGTCGAGTCCTGCCTGCGCGGCGGGAACGGCGCGCGCCTGGTCGTCCCCGAGGGCCTGGACGCCTTCACGTTCCTCTTCAGCGAGTCGGCCGGCCGCGCGGTCGTCGCCGTCCCGCGCAGCGAGGAGCTCCGCTTCACCGACATGTGCGGTGCGCGTGGTCTGCCGGCGACCCGGATCGGTGTCGTCGACGGTGACGCGGTCGACGTGCAGGGCGAGTTCGCGCTCTCCCTGACGGAGCTGCGTGAGGCGCACGAGGCGACGATCCCGGGCCTGCTGGCCTGATCGGTCCCGTACGAAGCGGAGCCCTCACCCTCACGGGGTGGGGGCTCCGTGCTGTCAGCCGGTGCCCCAGAAGGAGTCGGCCTCCACGATGTCGTCGACGCACTCGTCGATGTCGGAGATCTTGCCGCCGACGAGCGTGAAGAAGAGCGCGCCGTCCATCTCGATGCCGCGGTCGCCGTGCTCGGCGAAGAAGCGGTGCGTGCTGATGGCGTGGCCGCGGCCGTCCACGTACACGCCCTTCAGGTCGACGCGGACGGTGCCGCCGCTCAGCTCGCCGAGCATGCGGTAGTAGCCGCCGATGACGTTGTCCCGGCCCTTGTAGTGCCCGGATATCTGGCTCTCGCCGGGCACGTGCTGGGTGCAGTCGCTGGTCATCATGGTGGCCAGGGTCTCCATGTCGCCCTTGCTGAACGCTTCGTAGCCCCGCCGGATCAGGGCGGCATCGGGGTGCTCGTGATGGGTCATGGTCCCGTCGCCTGCTTTCGCTGCGATTGGCTCCGTCCCTTCCAGTCTCGGGGCTAGCCTCGGGCCATGCCACCTGCCAAGAAGCGCGCCCGCAGCTACGACTCCGTCAAGACCAGGGCGGCCGTCCTCGCCCAGTTCCGGCACGTACGGGAGGCGGTGGCCGCGCTGACGCCCGAGCAGCTGGACGGGCCGACCAGGCTGGGGGAGTGGACGGTACGGGACCTGGTGGGGCACCTCGCATGGATGGTCGACTCCGTGCCCCGGCTCCTTGCCGCGCCCGCGCCGGCCGCGCGGGAGCTCGCCCTGCTCGACTGGCCGTCGAGGACGGCGGCGGCGGCCGAGCGGATCGACGAGCACACGAGGGGGATCGAGGCGGCCGACCCTGCCGGGCTGTACGCGCGCGTGGCGGAGGATTACGAGAAGGCGGTGGCCGGGGCGGCGGACGAGCGTCTGCTGCAGCTGAGCTTCGGCGCCATGACCCTCGGGGACTTCCTCGTGACCCGCACCGTCGAACTCGTCGTCCACACCGACGACCTGAACGCGGCGACCGGCGCCGGCATCCCGTACGACCGGCAGGCCCTCGCCGCCTGCACCCGGCTCCTCGCCGACACGCTCGCGATGACGGCTCCCGGCGGGGCGGTCGAGGTGCGGATCCCGCCGTACGCGGTGGTGCAGTGCGTGGAGGGCCCCCGGCACACCCGGGGCACCCCGCCGAACGTGGTGGAGACGGACCCGCTGACCTGGCTGAGGCTCGCCACGGGCCGTACGGAGTGGGCGGCGGAGCTGGACGCGGCGCACGTCAGCGCGAGCGGGGAGCGCGCGGATCTGAGCGGCCTGCTCCCCCTGATGGGCTGAGCCGGGAACCGTACGGGCGGCCGTTCCGTCCCACCGGCATGCCGAAGCCACGCGCACTCGTCGTCCTGGTCCCCCTCCTTCTGCTCACGGCCTGCGGTACGGAGGGGGGCGCCGGTTCCGGTGGAGCGGACACCGTCTCCCCGGACCTGCCGGTCGCGGGGACGTCCTGGACGGTGGACGCCGTCACGGTCGACGGCCGCCGGTCCACCGCGCCCGACGGGGCGCACGTCGCCTTCGACGAGGACGGCCGCGTCCAGGGGAACGGCGGCTGCAACTCCTTCGGCGCCGCCGTCGCCGTGCAGGGGGACACCCTCACCGTCACCCGGCAGGAGGTCACCGCGATGGCCTGCTCCGGCGACCGGGGCGGCTTCGAGCCGGAGTTCCTGAAGGTCTTCTCCGGCCCGCTGAAGGGAACGCTGAAGGGCGACGACCTGCGCCTCACCTCGCCCGACGGCCGGAACGTCCTGGAGCTGACCACCGAGCCCCCCGTCCCCCTGACCGGCACCACGTGGAAGATCGACGGCCTGGTCTCGAAGGAGACGGCCTCCTCCCTGCCCGCCGGCAGCGGGGCCAAGGCCCGGTTCGTCATCGGCGCCGACGGCCGGATCACCGGCAATCTCGGCTGCAACAACTTCTCAGCGACCGCCCGCCTCGACGAGAAGGCCCGGACGCTCACCGTCGAGGGCCCGGCGGCGACGACCCGGATGATCTGCACGCCTCCGCAGATGAACCTGGAGACGCGGCTGTACGAGCTCCTCGACGGCCCGCTCGCCTATCGGCAGAACCACCGAACGCTGACCCTCACCGAGGCCTCCGGCGAGGGCCTCACGGCGACCGCGACCGCCCGCTGAGCGGACGCCGACTGCGGCGTCCGTCACATCGCGGGACCGCCCCGGGCCTGGTACGAGCGTCCGCTCTCCAGGGCCTGGGGGCCGGAATCCCTTACCCCGCCTGCTCCGTAGGCCTCTCCAAGCCACAATCGATCATTTGGTGCGATCGCACGAGTACGGCCACCTCGGCATTTCGCCAATTCGGACCAGTGGTCGAGCCCGTCTACACTCGGAAACGTGCCACGCGGAGACGGTCGACTCAATCACGATCTGCTCCCCGGTGAGAAAGGCCCCCAGGACGCTTGTGGCGTCTTCGGTGTCTGGGCTCCGGGTGAAGAGGTCGCAAAGCTCACGTACTTCGGGCTCTACGCCCTCCAGCATCGGGGTCAGGAATCCGCGGGAATCGCGGTAAGCAATGGCTCCCAGATCCTCGTCTTCAAGGACATGGGACTTGTCTCCCAGGTCTTCGACGAGACTTCTCTCGGTTCCCTCCAGGGTCATATCGCGGTCGGTCACGCCCGCTACTCGACCACCGGGGCCTCCGTGTGGGAGAACGCGCAGCCGACGTTCCGGGCGACCGCCCACGGCTCGATCGCGCTCGGCCACAACGGCAACCTGGTGAACACGGCGCAGCTCGCCGAGATGGTCGCCGACCTCCCGAAGAAGGAGGGGCGGACCAACAGGGTCGCCGCCACCAACGACACCGACCTGGTCACCGCGCTCCTCGCGGGCCAGGTGGACGAGGACGGCACGCCGCTCACCATCGAGCAGGCGGCCGCGAAGGTCCTCCCCGACGTCCGGGGCGCCTTCTCCCTCGTCTTCATGGACGAGCACACGCTCTACGCGGCCCGTGACCCGCAGGGCATCCGCCCGCTGGTCCTCGGCCGGCTGGAGCGCGGCTGGGTGGTCGCCTCCGAGTCCGCCGCCCTCGACATCTGCGGCGCCAGCTTCGTCCGCGAGGTCGAGCCGGGCGAGATGATCGCGATCGACGAGAACGGCATCCGCACCTCGCGATTCGCGGAAGCGAAGCCCAAGGGCTGTGTCTTCGAGTACGTGTACCTGGCCCGCCCGGACACCGACATCGCCGGCCGGAACGTGTACCTCTCCCGCGTGGAGATGGGCCGCCGCCTCGCGAAGGAGGCGCCGGTCGAGGCCGACCTGGTGATAGCGACTCCGGAGTCCGGCACCCCGGCCGCCATCGGCTACGCCGAGGCCTCGGGCATCCCCTTCGGCGCCGGCCTGGTGAAGAACGCCTACGTCGGGCGCACCTTCATCCAGCCCTCCCAGACCATCCGCCAGCTGGGCATCCGGCTGAAGCTGAACCCCCTGAAGGAAGTCATCAAGGGGAAGAAGCTCGTGGTCGTCGACGACTCGATCGTCCGCGGCAACACCCAGCGCGCCCTGGTCCGGATGCTCCGCGAGGCCGGTGCGGCCGAGGTCCACATCCGGATCTCCTCGCCGCCGGTCAAGTGGCCCTGCTTCTTCGGCATCGACTTCGCGACCCGCGCGGAGCTGATCGCCAACGGGATGTCGGTCGAGGAGATCGGCAAGTCGCTGGGCGCGGACTCGCTCTCGTACATCTCCCTCGAGGGGATGATCGAGGCGACCACGATCCAGAAGCCGAACCTCTGCCGGGCCTGCTTCGACGGCGAGTACCCGATGGAGCTGCCGGACCCCGAGCTGCTCGGCAAGCAGCTCCTGGAGACCGAGCTGGCCGCCGGACCGGCCGCCACCGCGGCCTCCGACGCCCTCCGTCGCCCGTAAGACCCCCGCTGCCCGCGCCGCGACCCGCGGCGCGGGCGGTACGAGCAGCACGAGCTGTAGTACGACGACACGAAAGTTCTCACCCATGTCTGAGACCACCGGTGCCAGCTACGCGTCCGCGGGCGTCGACATCGAAGCGGGCGACCGCGCCGTCGAGCTCATGAAGGAGTGGGTGAAGAAGACACAGCGCCCCGAGGTCCTCGGCGGCCTCGGCGGTTTCGCCGGTCTCTTCGACGCCTCCGCCCTCAAGCGCTACGAGCGTCCGCTGCTCGCCTCGGCGACCGACGGCGTCGGCACGAAGGTCGACATCGCCCGCCAGATGGGCGTGTACGACACGATCGGCCACGACCTGGTCGCGATGGTCATGGACGACATCGTCGTCTGCGGCGCCGAGCCGCTCTTCATGACCGACTACATCTGCGTCGGCAAGGTCCACCCCGAGCGGGTCGCCGCCATCGTCAAGGGCATCGCCGAGGGCTGCGTCCTCGCCGGCTGCGCCCTGGTCGGCGGCGAGACGGCGGAGCACCCGGGCCTCCTCGGCCCGGACGACTTCGACGTCGCAGGCGCGGGCACGGGTGTCGTGGAATACGACCGGCTGCTCGGCGCGGACCGCATCCGTACGGGGGACGCGGTCATCGCCATGGCGTCCTCGGGGCTTCACTCCAACGGGTACTCGCTCGTCCGGCACGTGGTCTTCGACCGCGCCGGCATGACCCTCGACCAGCAGGTCGAGGAGCTCGGCCGGACGCTCGGCGAGGAGCTCCTGGAGCCCACGAAGATCTACTCGCTCGACTGCCTGGCCCTCACCCGGACCACGGACGTCCACGCCTTCAGCCACATCACGGGCGGCGGTCTCGCCGCCAACCTGGCGCGGGTGATCCCGGACGGCCTGCACGCCACCGTCGACCGCTCGACGTGGGCGCCGGGCGCGATCTTCGACCTGGTCGGCAAGGCCGGTCAGGTGGAGCGCCTGGAGCTGGAGAAGACGCTCAACATGGGCGTCGGCATGATGGCCGTCGTGCCGGCCGAGTCCGTGGACGTGGCCCTGGCGACCCTGGAGGACCGCGGGGTCGAGGCCTGGGTCGCGGGCGAGATCACCGAGCGCGGGGCGCACACGAGCGGCGCTGAGCTGGTCGGGGACTACGCCAAGTAGGACGCAGAGACACCGAGGCGGGGCGCTCCGGAAGGGGCGCCCCGTCGGCGTATCGGCGCTCGATGGTGCCGTCAGCGTGCGGACAGCACAGAAACCCGGCCGGGTGACCCCGGTCCGGGTTTCGGTGATTCAGAAGGTCAAGCGCGACGCGGGGACGAGCTCGGACCGGACTCGTCGTCCTCGTCCTCGTCGTCCGTGTTGTAGAGATCCGCGTACTGGGCGTACGGGTCGTCTTCCTCGTCGTCGTCCTCGAACGGCTCGCCATTCGGCGGCTGGCTCGAAGTCGAAGCGCCCAGCTCATTGGCCAGACGCGTCAGGTCTGTCCCGCCGCTGCTGTACTTCAGCTGGCGGGCGACCTTGGTCTGCTTGGCCTTTGCCCGGCCGCGCCCCATGGCTCGACCCCCTCGGTGACGGGGCTCGTCGGCCCCAGAGTCTTGACACGCGTTCATGATTCGGAACGGACTCTCGGTAGAGAGACCGGTCCGTAGGGCTTCAACGGTACCTGTTTCCGTGGGTCTACGGTACGCCGCGCGCATCACATACCCCGGTACAGAACCATCGAGGTGCCCTTTCCTCGCTGGTCAATCGCGATTTTAACCTCTTCTTGAGGGCCGACCCGCCGAAGGGCGTGAGCGAAGTCTCTCCACGGGTTTCCCGTGGACGCCCCGGCGGCGGGCCGGTCCTCCGTGCTTCCGGGCCGTTGATCAGGCGCGGCGGGCGTCCGCCATCCGCTGCTCGGCGATCCGGTCGGCCGCCGCGGCCGGCGGAATGCCGTCCGCCTTCGCACGTGCGAAGATCTCCAGGGTGGTGTCGAAGATCTTCGTCGCCTTGGCCTTGCAGCGGTCGAAGTCGAAGCCGTGCAGCTCGTCGGCGACCTGGATCACGCCACCGGCGTTGACCACGTAGTCGGGCGCGTAGAGGATGCCGCGGTTCGCGAGGTCCTTCTCGACGCCGGGGTGGGCGAGCTGGTTGTTGGCCGCGCCGCAGACGATCTTCGCGGTGAGGGCCGGCACGGTCTCGTCGTTCAGGGCGCCGCCCAGCGCACAGGGGGCGTAGATGTCGAGGCCCTCGACGCGGATCAGCGCGTCGGTGTCGGCGACCACGGTGACCTGCGGGTGCTTGTCGGTGATCCGGCGCACCGACTCCTCGCGCACATCGGTGATGACGACCTCGGCGCCGTCCTCCAGGAGGTGCTCGACGAGGTAGTGGCCGACCTTGCCGACGCCCGCGACGCCGACCTTGCGGCCGCGCAGCGTCGGGTCGCCCCAGAGGGTCTGCGCGGCGGCGCGCATGCCCTGGAAGACGCCGAAGGCGGTGAGGACGGAGGAGTCGCCGGCGCCGCCGTTCTCGGGGGAGCGGCCGGTGGTCCACTGGTTGGTGCGGGCGACGACGTCCATGTCGGCGACGTAGGTGCCGACGTCGCAGGCCGTGACGTACCGGCCGCCGAGGGAGGCGACGAAGCGGCCGTAGGCGAGGAGGAGCTCCTCGCTCTTGATCTGCTCGGGGTCGCCGATGATGACGGCCTTGCCGCCGCCGTGGTCGAGGCCGGCCATGGCGTTCTTGTACGACATGCCGCGGGCGAGGTTGAGCGCGTCGGCGATGGCCTCGGCCTCGGTGGCGTACGGGTAGAAACGGGTGCCGCCGAGGGCGGGGCCCAGGGCGGTGGAGTGGAGGGCGATGACGGCCTTGAGGCCGGTGGCGCGGTCCTGGCAGAGCACGACTTGCTCGTGGCCACCCTGCTCCGAGTGGAACAGGGTGTGCAGTACGTCAGCAGGAACGCCGGTCACATCGGTCACGGTGGTGACTCCCAAGTACGAAGCGGCGGTTGCGGACCTCCCTACGGGTGGGGGAGGACCAGTTCGGCAAGAGGTTAAGTCCTACCTGGGCGTAGATCGGCCGCAGTGCTGAGGATCACCCCCTCCAGGAGTACCTCCGTGGAAGGATTTGCGACATGTCGGTCGCCCCCACGGTCCCCGTTCCCTACGCGTCCTATCTGCGGGTGTACGAGCCGCTGGCCGCGTTCCCCGAGCCGGAGCGGTCCCACTGGGCCCGGTACGCGCGCCGGCCGAGCACGCCGGGGGCGCAGGAGGAGCTGCGCCGCTCGCTGGCGGATCTGCTGCCGACGCCTCCGGTGCCGGTGCCGGTGCACGAGAGCGGGGAGGCGTTCGTCGCGCATCTGGACGGGGTGGTGGTGATCTGTCCGTGGCGGACCCGGCTGCGCGGCTGGCTGGCCCTGGAGGAGCTGGCGGCGGGTCCGTATCCGGCGCCGGTGCTCGACGCGATGCTGCCGCCGGTGGTCCGGGCCCAGGTGGCGAGCGACTACGAGCGCTGGCTGAGCCGGAACCCGGACGCGCGGCCGTGGATCCGTACGGGGGTCTGGCACGTGCCGTTGCGCTGGTTCGCGCTGTTCGGGGACGAGGACCGGGAGTACGAGCCGGGAGACCGCGGGAGCACGGAGGCGGGCCGGGCGCCGGTGCTGCGCTACCGGACGACGATGGCGCAGGCGCGGCGGCGGCTGGCGCGGGCGCTGAAGGCGCTCCGGGAGTCGATCGACGAGGGTCCGATGACGGCGGGTCTGGTCGAGGTGGGGCGCTGGCTGGAGGAGTTCCATCCGCGGGCGCTCGTGGAGCTGGACTTCGGCGGTCTGGTGCACGCGCTGCCGGACCGGTGGCTGGCGGAGGACCGGTCGGCGGCCCAGCTGGCGGAGGGGATCGCGGCGCTGCGGGCCGGGGACGGGGAGGCGGCGAGCGAGGTGTACGGGCGGCTCGCGGAGCGCTGGCGGACGGTCAGGGACCTGCGTTTCGCGAACTGACATAGTCCGGACAGATTCGTCAGGTCGGTATCGACAAGACATGTCCGGCGGGTGTAAATGATCTTCGAGGGGGGAGTGGCTGATTCGGCATGCTTCGGTGGCCGGGTCTTTCGCACCGCGAGGGCGAGGACGTTGGTCCCGATCCGGGCCTTTGGCTCAAGCGTGACGGACAGCACGTAACGCACCCTTGCGCCCATCGCCCACCCTCGTGCCAAAATAGGACAAGGAGTCCGGGGAGGGTTCCTTCCGCCCAAGTTCGGGCGGAACGCTCAGCATTGCACTCTATGGGGGGTCTGAGGACTCCTGATCGCCCTGTGACTGATCGTCACAGTGGCGTGACTGTCCGTTATGGCATGGTCAGTCGACTTCCGCCGCTGATGAACACCTGCGAGGGCAATTCCATCGGTTTGGCCGACGCGGCTGGACGGATGGTGTAGTTGTAGTGCCGAGGACAAGCCGTTCGTCCTATAACCGACTCGACCCGCTTCTGCCATTTCGGGCATGGCGGGTCAAGGTGCAGAATTTAGAGGAAAGAACCGAGATTGGTTCGGTTCTCCCGAGGAGGCCGCTCATGACCGCTCGCACCCCTGATGCCGAGCCGCTGCTTACCCCTGCCGAGGTTGCCACGATGTTCCGCGTGGACCCGAAGACGGTGACCCGCTGGGCGAAGGCCGGCAAGCTCACGTCCATCCGCACCCTGGGTGGACACCGCCGGTACCGCGAGGCCGAGGTTCGCGCTCTGCTGGCGGGCATTCCGCAGCAGCGCAGCGAGGCCTGAGGTCGCGCAGAAACACCTGCAGAACCCTGCAACACCCCGTAACACCGGGCCCGTCCGGATCCCCCAATCCGGCGCCCACCCCTAGTACTGCCGACGGACTCCTGCCCCAACAGGTCTTCGTCAACGATCGCGCTGGACTCCGCCGGGTCCAGCGCGATCTTTTTTGTGCCCAGCGCCACACTCTCTCCAGGGTGGTGCAATTGCACATATTAAATCGGGGTGGTGTAGGGAGGGTGTAAGTGTGGTCGTTCCTGAAACGGTTTCAGTGACACCCGTCACACTGAGGAGGTCTTGCCAAGAAACAGCCTGCCACCTCCGGGATCGTCCCCAACCCGCCGTTGGTCATGGGTCGGTGGGACTTTCGTCCCCGGTGCTCTCCGTCACCGCCGCCGGCTCCTCCGGCTCGGGGAGCTCCATGGCGAGCCGCAGGAGGCGATGGCAGACCACGCACTGACGGGTGAGGTGTCCGTACCGCGACGCGGCCGCCAGATGGGCGCGCAGCAGCGCTCGCGTGTCGTGCCGTGCTGCGGATGCCGCGGCCATGCGCGACCACCTCCGGTGTGGGCCCCCGATTCCCTGAAGTCCGGGGTACCGGCGGGCGCGCGGGTCCGTCAAGACACGGGAACACAACGAAGGCCCGCATCTCGCGATGCGGGCCTTCGTGAAAGGCGACTCTGACGGGACTTGAACCCGCGACCTCCACCTTGACAGGGTGGCGAGCTAACCAACTGCTCCACAGAGCCTTGCTCGCAGCCCCTCGTAAGCGGCTGCGAACAAGACTGTACAGCAGGTCAGGGGGTCTGGTCGAACTCAGGTTGGGCGAGGTCCCGCTCACGGATCTCTACGGGGCCGCCGCGTCGATCGCCTTCACGATCCGCTTGTCCGAGATCGGGTACGCCGTGCCCAGCGCGTGGGCGAAGTAGCTCACCCGAAGCTCCTCGATCATCCAGCGGATGTCGGTGACCTCGGACGGCACCGGGCGGCCCTTCGGGAGCTGCTCCAGGAGCCAGGCGTACTCGTCCTGCATCTCCTGGACCTTCTCCATCCGGGTGGTGTCCCGCTGGACCCCGGTGGGCATCTGCTGGAGCCGCCGGTCCACCGCCACCAGGTAGCGCATCAGGTCCGGGAGCCGCTTCAGGCCCGTACGGGTGACGAAGCCGGCCGGCATGAGCCAGGCGAGCTGCGCCTTCACGTCGGTCAGGTTGTTGATCAGCGCCAGGCTGTTCGTGGACTTCAGCCGGCGCTCGCAGGCCTGCCAGGCCGCCAGGATCTGCTGGACCTGGCCCACCGTCCGTACGGTCACGTCGACGAGGTCCGCGCGGACCCTGTCGTACAGCTTCCGGAAGGACTCCTCGTCCCAGGCCGGGCCGCCGTGGTCCGCGATCAGCTTGTCGGCGGCGGCGGTGGCGCAGTCGTCGAAGAGGGCCTGGATCGAGCCGTGCGGGTTCGACGACAGGGCCAGCTTCTGCTGGTTGGTCAGCTTGTCCGAGGCGAACTTCGCCGGGTTCACCGGGATGTTCAGCATGATCAGCTTCCGGGTGCCCCGCCACATCGCCTGCGCCTGCTCGGCCTCCGAGTCGAAGAGCCGTACGGCGACGCTGTCGCCCTCGTCGACCAGCGCCGGATACGCCTTCACCGGCTGACCGCCCCGCTTGGTCTCGAAGACCTTCGTGAGCGTCCCGATCGTCCAGTCCCTGAGGCCCGTGCGCTCCAGGGACGGCCCCGAGCCGTCCGGGCCGCCCGTCGCCGCCGCGGCGGCCTTGGACAGCGCCTGACGGGCCTTGGGGCGCAGTTTCAGCCGCAGCGTCTCCAGGTCCTTGTCCTCGGCGAGCTTCCGGCGCCGCTCGTCGACGATCCGGAAGGTCACCTTGAGGTGCTCGGGCACCTTCGCCCAGTCGAAGTCCTCGGCCGTGACCGGGACGCCGACCATCCGCTGGAGCTCCCGGGCGAGCGCGCCCGTCAGCGGCTCCTGCACGGGCACCACGGTGTCCAGGAAGCGGGTCGCGAAGTTCGGCGCGGGCACGTAGTGGCGGCGGATCGGCTTGGGGAGCGAGCGGATCAGCTCGGTGACGACCTCCGCGCGCAGACCCGGGATCTGCCACTCGAAGCCCTCGTCCGTCACCTGGTTCAGCACCTGGAGCGGTACGTGGACGGTCACGCCGTCCGCGTCCGCGCCCGGCTCGAACTGGTACGTCACCCGGAACTTCAGCGCGCCCTGGCGCCAGGAGTCCGGGTAGTCGTCCTTGGTGACCGCCCCGGCCTTCTCGTTGATGAGCATCTCGCGCTCGAAGTCGAGGAACTCCGGCTCCTCGCGGCGCTTGTGCTTCCACCAGGAGTCGAAGTGGGCGCCGGACACGACGTGTTCGGGGACGCGCTTGTCGTAGAAGTCGAAGAGCGTCTCGTCGTCGACGAGGATGTCCCGGCGCCTGGCCCGGTGCTCCAACTCCTCGACCTCGGTGAGGAGTTTGCGGTTGTCCGAGAAGAACTTGTGGTGCGTGCGCCAGTCGCCCTCGACGAGCGCGTTCCGGATGAACAGGTCGCGGGAGACCTCCGGGTCGATCCGCCCGTAGTTCACCTTGCGGTCGGCGACGATCGGGACGCCGTACAGCGTCACCTTCTCGAAGGCCATCACGGCCGCCTGGTCCTTCTCCCAGTGCGGCTCGCTGTACGTCTTCTTCACCAGGTGCTGCGCGAGCGGCTCGATCCATTCGGGCTCGATCCGGGCATTGACCCGGGCCCAGAGCCGCGAGGTCTCCACCAGCTCGGCGGACATGACGAAGCGCGGGGGCTTCTTGAAGAGCGCGGAGCCGGGGAAGATCGCGAACTTGGCGTTCCGCGCGCCCAGGTACTCGTTCCGGGAGCCCTCGCGCTTCGCGCCCTGGCTCTCCTTGCTCTCCTTCACGTCCTTCAGACCGACGTGGGAGAGCAGGCCGGAGAGCAGGGAGACGTGCACGGACTGCTCCGGCGCGTCCTCCTCGTTGAGGTGGATGCCCATCTGCTTGGCGACCGTCCGCAGCTGGGTGTAGATGTCCTGCCACTCACGGATGCGCAGGAAGTTCAGGTACTCCTGCTTGCACATCCGGCGGAAGGACGACGACCCGCGCTCCTTCTGCTGCTCACGGACGTACCGCCACAGGTTGAGGAAGGCGAGGAAGTCGCTCGTCTCGTCCTTGAAGCGGGCGTGCAGCTGGTCGGCCTGCGCCTGCTTCTCCGCCGGCCGCTCGCGCGGGTCCTGGATGGACAGCGCCGCCGCGATCACCATGACCTCGCGGACGCAGCCGTTCTTGTCGGCCTCCAGGACCATCCGGGCGAGCCGCGGGTCCACGGGCAGCTGCGACAGCTTCCGGCCCTGCTGCGTCAGCCGCTTCTTCGGGTCCTTCTCGGCCGGGTCGATCGCGCCGAGCTCCTGGAGGAGCTGCACGCCGTCCCGGATGTTCCGGTGGTCCGGCGGGTCGATGAACGGGAACTTCTCGATGTCGCCGAGGCCGGCCGCGGTCATCTGGAGGATGACGGAGGCCAGGTTCGTACGGAGGATCTCCGCGTCCGTGAACTCCGGACGGGTCAGGAAGTCGTCCTCCGAGTAGAGGCGGATGCAGATGCCGTCGCTCGTACGGCCGCAGCGGCCCTTGCGCTGGTTGGCGCTGGCCTGGCTGACCGGCTCGATCGGGAGGCGCTGGACCTTGGTCCGGTGCGAGTAGCGGGAGATGCGGGCGGTGCCCGGATCGATCACGTACTTGATGCCGGGGACGGTCAGGGAGGTCTCGGCGACGTTCGTCGCGAGGACGATCCGGCGGCCGGAGTGCGCCTGGAAGACCCGGTGCTGCTCGGCGTGGGACAGCCGCGCGTAGAGCGGGAGGATCTCGGTGTTGAAGAGCTTCTTCTTGGTGAGGGCGTCCGCGGTGTCGCGGATCTCCCGCTCGCCGGAGAGGAAGACCAGGACGTCGCCGGGACCCTCCTTCTGGAGCTCGTCGACCGCGTCGCAGATCGCGGTGATCTGGTCCCGGTCGGACTCCTCGCTGTCCTCTTCGAGGAGCGGGCGGTAGCGGACCTCGACCGGATACGTACGGCCGGAGACCTCGACGATCGGGGCGTCGCCGAAGTGGCGGGAGAAGCGCTCCGGGTCGATCGTCGCCGAGGTGATCACGACCTTGAGGTCGGGCCGCTTCGGCAGCAGCTGGGCCAGATAGCCGAGCAGGAAGTCGATGTTGAGGGACCGCTCGTGGGCCTCGTCGATGATGATCGTGTCGTACGCGCGCAGCTCGCGGTCCGTCTGGATCTCGGCGAGCAGGATGCCGTCCGTCATCAGCTTCACGAAGGTCGCGTCGGGGTTCACCTGGTCGGTGAAGCGGACCTTCCAGCCGACGGCCTCGCCCAGCGGGGTCCTCAGCTCCTCGGCGACGCGCTCGGCGACCGTCCGGGCGGCGATCCGGCGGGGCTGGGTGTGCCCGATCATGCCCCGGACGCCCCGGCCCAGCTCCAGACAGATCTTGGGGATCTGGGTGGTCTTTCCGGAGCCCGTCTCACCGGCGACGATCACGACCTGGTGGTCGCGTATCGCCTCCAGGATCTCGTCCTTCTTCTGCGAGACGGGCAGCTGCTCGGGGTACGTGACCGCGGGCACGCGGGAGGCGCGCCCGTCGACGCGCTCCTTGGCCTTGGCCGCCTCGGCGGCGATCTCGTCCAGGACGGCCGCGCGGGCCTCGGGCTTGCGGATGCGGCGGGCGCCTTCGAGACGGCGGCCGAGCCGGTGGGAGTCCCGCAGCGAGACCTCGGCCAGGACGGACTGGAGGGCGGCGAAGGAAGTAGACATACGGGATCCAGGATCGCACCTGCGGACGAGAAGCGGCGAACCGATTTACGAGCGGCTTCCCCGGGGCCACGCGCGCGGGGTGCGTACTATTTCGGGCACGCCGACCGCACCGGAGAGGTATCGCATGTTCTGCACCACCCGCGCGACGGCGGCGTTCGCCGCCCTGCTGGGTCTGGTGCTCGGGCTCCTGGTCTGCGGTGCTTCCTCCCCCGCCGGTACGGCTCCGGTCTCGGCCTCTGTCGCCGTGCCGGGCGACGCCGCGCCGGGCTGCGACCCCGGCCACCCCGCCGACGAAGGGGCCTCGCGCCCCGTCGTACCGCCGCGTGCGCACGGCTTCGCCGAGCTGCTGCCCGCCCTGGCCGCCGACCGGATGGCGCCCGGGCTCCGGCAGCCGGACGCGGGCGACCCGGACGCGCCGCCCGGCCGGGAGCCACCCGCGCGCGTACCGCTGTCTCCCGTGGAGCTGAAGGTCCTCAGGGTGTAGACGGACGGTCCGCCTCCGCCGTCCTTCCCCTTCCCTCTCCTCCAGGAGCGCTTCCGCATGTCCAAGACCAAGCCGATCATGATCGTCTCCGGGGTGGCGGCCGCCGCCGTGCTGCTCGGCGTCGTCTCGTACACCGCCACCAAGCCCACGTCCCCCGGCGCCTCCGGGTCCTCGTCCGTCGCCGAGGTCTCCGCCGACCCCTCCGCCGGCGTCTACGCCGAACTGGAGGCCTACGCCCGCCGCGACCCCGCCGACAAGCTCGCCCTCGGCCGCGCCGACGCGCCCGTCGTGCTCATCGAGTACGCCGACTTCAAGTGCGGCTACTGCGGGAAGTTCGCCCGAGACACCGAGCCCGCCCTCGTGAAGAAGTACGTCGAGAACGGCACCCTGCGCATCGAGTGGCGGAACTTCCCGATCTTCGGCGAGGAGTCGGAGAACGTCGCCCGCGCGTCCTGGGCGGCCGGGCAGCAGGGCCGGTTCTGGGAGTTCCACAAGGCGGCCTACGCCGAGGGCGCCAAGGAGAAGGGCTTCGGCAAGGACCGCCTCGCCGCCCTCGCGAAGGAGGCCGGCGTCCCCGACGCGGCCCGGTTCGCGAAGGACAGCGAGAGTGCGGCCGCCCGCGAGGCCGTAAGCAAGGACCAGGAGCAGGGGTACGAGCTCGGTGCCTCCTCCACCCCGTCGTTCCTGATCAACGGCCGTCCGATCGCCGGCGCCCAGCCGATGGAGACCTTCACGGAGGCCATCGAGGCGGCGGCGAAGGCCGCTCCGAAGAAGGCCGCTCGGTGACCTCCGGCATCGGGTACTTCGCCGCCTTCCTCGGCGGGCTCCTCGCCCTGCTCAGCCCGTGCAGCGCCCTGCTCCTGCCCGCCTTCTTCGCGTATTCGATCGACACGCGCGCGAAGCTCGTGGCCAGGACCGGCATCCTCTACGCGGGTCTGGCGACCACCCTCGTCCCGCTCGGCGCCGCGGGCTCCCTCGCCGGCCGGTTCTTCTACGGCCACCGGGACCTGCTCGTCACCACCGGAGGCTCGCTGATCATCGGACTCGGCGCCCTCCAGATCCTCGGCCTGGGCTTCACCTCCCGCCGGATCGCCGAGGCGAGCGGCCGCATCCGGCCGACGTCGGCGTTCTCCGTCTACGCCCTCGGCCTGGTCTACGGCCTCGCGGGCTTCTGCGCCGGCCCGATCCTGGGCAGCGTCCTGACGGTGGCGGCGCTGAGCGGCAGCCCGGCGTACGGCGGACTGCTCCTCGCGGTGTACGCGCTCGGCATGGCCGTCCCGCTGTTCGTCCTGGCGCTGCTCTGGGACCGGTACGAGCTGGGCCGGCGGCGCTGGCTGCGGGGCCGCCCGCTCCGTATCGGCCGCTTCGAGGCCCACTCCACCTCCCTGCTCTCGGGCCTCTTCTTCATCGCCCTCGGCACCCTGTTCCTGGTCTTCGACGGGACGACCGCGCTGCCGGGGCTGCTCTCGGTTGACGACTCCTTCGCCGTGGAGGAACGGGTGGCCTCGCTGGGCCGTTCGGTGCCGGACTGGGCGCTGCTCGTCGCGGTCGTGGCGGCGGTGGCGGTGGCGCTCGCTTTGCGGGGTCGCAGGGCGCGGCGGCGCGAGGAGGTCTGAGCGGTACGGGGGAGGGGCGCGGGCCCCTTCCCCGTACGGGCGCATGTCCTGGGGAGCCAAGAGGGCCCCGGGGACGAAGGAGGCCCGGGGGGGACGAAGAAGGCCCGGGGGAACGAAGAAGGCCCCGGGGAACGAAGAAGGCCCGGGGGAACGAAGAAGGCCCCGTTCTTTCGAACGGGGCCTTCCCTTTGTGGCTGGGGCCGGGGTCGAACCGGCGACCTATCGCTTTTCAGGCGATCGCTCGTACCAACTGAGCTACCCAGCCACGAGATCGTTTCCGACCTCAGCGACTCTGACGGGACTTGAACCCGCGACCTCCACCTTGACAGGGTGGCGAGCTAACCAACTGCTCCACAGAGCCTTGCTTGTGTGCGCTCACTAGTCTCGCACACGGTACTGCGTGCCCCCAACGGGATTCGAACCCGTGCTACCGCCTTGAAAGGGCGGCGTCCTGGGCCACTAGACGATGAGGGCTAGAGGCTCACCTGCGCACTTCTCAGTGCGTCGGGGACGTGAGAAGCATATGGGATGCCGGCCGCTATCGCCAAAACGGTTTCCGCGCGGGGGAGAATGGGCCCGTGCTGGAGATGACGCGCGAGGAGTTCGAGGAGCTTGTCGCCGAGGCCCTGGACCGGATCCCGCCGGAGCTGACCCGGCTGATGGACAACGTCGCCGTGTTCGTGGAGGACGAGCCCTCCGCGGACGACCCCGAGCTGCTCGGGCTCTACGAGGGGACGCCGCTGACCGAGCGCGGCGAGTGGTACGCCGGGGTGCTGCCGGACCGGATCACGATCTACCGGGGCCCGACGCTGCGGATGTGCGAGTCGCGCGAGGACGTGGTCGCGGAGACCGAGGTCACCGTCGTGCACGAGATCGCGCACCACTTCGGCATCGACGACGAGCGGCTGCACGCGCTCGGCTACGGCTGAGGCTCGGGTCTCTTCGCGCGTGTCCCTTGTGGTGCCTGGGGAGTTGGGCAGTTCGACGCGTTCCGTTCCTGCCTGTTGTGTCCTGGAGGTGCCCCCGTGCGCCATTTGCCCACCCCGGTGAGATGGGCCGCCACCGCGCTGGCCGTCGCGGCCTGTGCCGGTCTGAGCGGCTGTATGAGTGTGAGCGACGAGGGGGCGAAGCCGGCCCCCGGCGCCTCCGGGGGGAAGCACGGCGCGGCGGCCGAGGCCGACGGCGGCGGCGGAGACCGGGGCGGGGACGGCGGGTCGTGGAACGGCCGGCCGGACAGGGGTGGACCCGCCCCGGCCGGCGCGGGCAAGGAGTCCCCGGTCCCGAGCGGCTCGCCGTCCGGCACGGCGAAGCCCTCGCCGGGCGCCGTCCAGCCGGTCGAGGGCCCGGGCGGGTCCGGAGGGCCGTCGAAGCCGCCGCCGGCCGGCGGCCACGAGGCCCCCGACGCCTCGGGCGGCGGCGGGACCGGCGGCAGTGGCGGCAGCGGGGGGAGCGGCGGCGGTGCCGGCGGTTCGGACGGCGGGTCCACGCCCACGCCGCAGCCGACCGCGCCGACCCCGGAGCCGACGCCCGAGCCGACCTCCAACCCGACGCCCGAGCCGACCCCGGAACCGACCTCGAACCCGACCGATCCGCCGCCCTCCGGCACCGACACCCAGATGGGCGCGATGCGGGCGGCGGACGGGCCGGGAGCGCCCGCGGAGCCGGCGGCGTCCCCGCAGGCCGAGCCGGTGTGACGCAGTCCGATTTGCCATAGGTGGGGGAGGGTGCGTATGGTGGTAGATCGTTTGATCCCATTGCCCGGCGCCGACACAGAAGAGCGCCGCGTGGCGCGTACTCTCCCTAGCCGTGGCTGACCGCATTGAGGCGGTCGATTTGCGAAATCACGGAGTTGACGGGCGCGTGCCGAGACTCCGGAAGGTTTCGCATTTCGCATGTCCATTTTCAGTTCTGACCACGCCGTCATGCCCGAGAACGACGAGATCGTCGAGGCCGTAGAGGCCACCGAGACCGTCGCCGTCGAGGCCGACGACACCGCCGAGACGGTCGTCGAGGAGACCGTCTCCGACGAGCCCACCATCACCTTCGGCGACCTCGGTCTGCCCGAGGGCGTCGTGCGCAAGCTCGCGCAGAACGGCGTCACCACCCCCTTCCCGATCCAGGCGGCGACCATCCCGGACGCCCTGGCCGGCAAGGACATCCTCGGCCGCGGCCGCACCGGCTCCGGCAAGACCCTCTCCTTCGGTCTGCCGCTGCTCGCCACCCTGGCGGACGGCCACACCGACAAGAAGAAGCCCCGCGGCGTCATCCTCACCCCGACCCGTGAGCTCGCGATGCAGGTCGCGGACGCCCTCCAGCCCTACGGCGACGTGCTCGGCCTCAAGATGAAGGTCGTCTGCGGCGGTACGTCCATGGGCAACCAGATCTACGCCCTGGAGCGCGGCGTCGACATCCTCGTCGCCACCCCGGGCCGTCTCCGCGACATCATCAACCGCGGCGCCTGCTCCCTCGAGAACGTCCAGGTCGCCGTCCTCGACGAGGCCGACCAGATGGCCGACCTGGGCTTCCTGCCCGAGGTCACCGAGCTGCTCGACCAGGTCCCCGAGGGCGGTCAGCGCCTCCTCTTCTCCGCCACCCTGGAGAACGAGATCGACACCCTCGTCAAGCGCTACCTGGTGAACCCGGTCACGCACGAGGTCGACCCGTCCGCCGGTGCCGTCACGACGATGACCCACCACGTCCTCGTCGTGAAGCCGAAGGACAAGGCCCCGGTCACCGCCGCCATCGCCGCGCGCAAGGGCCGCACGATCATCTTCGTCCGCACCCAGCTGGGCGCCGACCGCATCGCCGAGCAGCTGCGCGAGGCCGGTGTGAAGGCCGACGCCCTGCACGGCGGCATGACCCAGGGCGCCCGTACGCGCACCCTGGCCGACTTCAAGGACGGCTACGTCAACGCGCTCGTCGCGACCGACGTCGCCGCCCGAGGCATCCACGTCGACGGCATCGACCTGGTCCTGAACGTGGACCCGGCCGGCGACCACAAGGACTACCTGCACCGCTCGGGCCGCACCGCCCGCGCCGGCCGCTCCGGTGTCGTGGTCTCCCTGGCCCTGCCGCACCAGCGCCGCCAGATCTTCCGCCTGATGGAGGACGCGGGCGTCGACGCCTCGCGCCACATCGTCGGCGGTGCCGGCGCCTTCGACCCGGAGGTCGCCGAGATCACCGGCGCCCGTTCGCTCACCGAGGTCCAGGCCGACTCCGCGAACAACTCGGCCAAGCAGGCCGAGCGCGAGGTCGTCGACCTGACCAAGCAGCTCGAGCGCCTCCAGCGCCGTGCCGTCGAGCTCCGCGAGGAGGCCGACCGCCTGGTGGCCCGCGCCGCCCGCGAGCGCGGCGAGGACCCGGAGGCGGCCGTCGCCGAGGTGACCGAGGCCGCCGAGGCCGAGGTCGCGGCCGCGGCCGTCGAGGCCGAGCGCGCCGCGAAGGCGGAGGAGCGCCGCGAGGAGCGTTCGACGTTCCGCGACGAGCGGGGCAACTTCGAGCGCCGTGACCGCGGCGGCTTCAACCGCGAGGACCGCGGTGGCTTCCGCCGTGACAACGACCGTGGCGGCTTCCGACGCGACAACGACCGTCCGTCGGGCGGCTTCCGTCGCGATGACCGTCCGTCGGGTGGCTTCAACCGCGACGACCGTGGTGGCCGTTCCTTCGAGCGTCGTGACAACGACCGTCCGTCCTTCCGTCGCGACGACCGCCCCTCCGGCGGCTTCAACCGTGACGACCGCGGCGGCGACCGTGGCGGCTTCCGCCGTGACGACCGTCCGTCCGGCGGCTTCCGTCGCGACGACCGCCCCTCGGGTGGCTTCAACCGTGACGACCGTGGTGGCCGTTCCTTCGAGCGTCGTGACAACGACCGTCCGTCCGGCGGCTTCCGTCGCGACGACCGTCCGTCGGGTGGCTTCAACCGCGACGACCGCGGCGGCCGTTCCTTCGAGCGCCGTGACGACCGCCCCTCCGGCGGCCACCGTGGCAGCGACCGTCCGTTCAACCGCGACCGTCGCGACGACCGCCCCGCCGGCGGCTTCCGCTCGGGCGGCGACCGCCCGTACGGCCGTCGTGACGACCACCGCGGCAGCACCGGCTCGACCGGCGGCTCCTTCGGCCGCCGCGACGACAAGCCGCGCTGGAAGCGCAACGGCTGACCTCGCGTAGGACCCGAACAGGGCCCGTACCCGCACCCCGGTGCAGGTACGGGCCCTGTCCCGTACCGACACCGCTCGAGGCACGGCGCGGCCGGTGTCGGATACCCGATCGGTTCCGGCGCCCTCTCGGGCTATGCTGCACAGGTGTGTTTGTCCACGGGCCGTTAGCTCAATTGGCAGAGCAGTGGACTTTTAATCCATTGGTTGTGGGTTCGAGTCCCACACGGCCTACGCGAAGCGGGCGAGGGAAAGCCCCCTGACCTGCTGTGGAGCGCCCCACTTGGTTGCGACCGGGTGGGGCGCTCCGTCGTTCGGGGGCTCGTGCGTGAGCGGACGGTCCGGGCAGGAGGCGGATCACGGCGGACTGAGGGGCAGACGGCGGCCTCTCCGGCTACAGGCGAGAGGTGGCATCGGCCCACAGCGGCATGTCGAACTCCTCGTCGACCATGTCCTCCTCGTACCAGCCGGAGCCGGCCAGCCACGTCTCCAGCCACTCAGCGAGGCTGCCCGCGTCGACGAACCAGGCGCGGGTGAGGTTCTGGTCGGTGATCGCGTTCGGCTCGAAGAGTAGGACCGTCCCGTCCTCGCTCAGGCAGTCGACGGCGGCGCTCATGGCGCAGCCCCAGTCGAGGATCGGTACGACTCCCTTGGGCCAGGACCACTCGGTGTCCGCGTCGGCCGGCGGTACGCGGTCGAGGTAGCCGTCGACCACGGTGTCTTCTTCGGTAGCCGTTGTCCGGGCGAGAGGGAAGAGCGTGTAGTCAGGGCCGAAGCCCCCGTCCCCCGTGACAGGGGGACGGTGCCGTCCGCTCGCCGTGGCCCTGGCCGAGACGCGTTCGAGCAGATCGTCGTACTCGTTGATGCCGGGCATCTTCGCGGACACGTCTGACAGCCAGGGCCGGTGCGCCGCACTGTCAGCCGGTCGGCGCGTGGCCGACAGCTCACGGACGGTTCACCCGCTGCGCCTCCGACGACACCTTCGACTGCCCGCTGGCCTCAGGGGGGGCAGGTCTGTGCGTGATCGCAGCCGCAACGTGCTGGGAGCGGGGGGAGACCGAGATAGGCGCGCAGGGCCTGCTGGGTGTCGGGGAGCCCGTGGGGAGTGAGCCGCTGACCGAAGTCGGCGACGTTCCAGTGGCCTTCCTCCAGGTCGGCGATGGCATGAAGGAGCTGCTGCTGCGGGCGACTGAGATCGGCGTAGGGAGGCAGGGGGTCGGGCAGCGGAGTGGGGAACAGACCGGGCAGGACCCTCCGCGCGACATACCTCCGGCTGTGGGGCGCGATGTGCGGAAGACAGGCGACCACAGCGGCGCTCGGGACGGGAGCGGGCAGGGCGAGCAGGGTCTCGGCGGTGTGGCCGTGGAAGTCGCCCTGGCCGAAGTCCGTGGCGGGCACAGGTGCCGGCGCCACGGCAGCGGCGGAGAGTTCGGCGACGGCGTGGTCGAGCAGCGGAGTGCCGGTCTTCGCACCGGCCCTGCCGGCGAGGCGAGCGATCGCGACGAAGGCGACACCCCCGAATTGCGCGGACTCACTCAGCACTACTACGCCCACTCCTTCCGCCTGGCCGCCGAGGCCGGCGATCCGGAGCTGTCGGCGACGGCCCTCCGCGGCCTCGCCGTGCAGTGCGTCGACCTCGGCTACCGGGCCGAAGCCGTCCAGCTCGGCGAAGCCTGCGTGGAGTACGGCCGTCACCTCGACACCCCGCGCGCCGTCGCCTACTACGAGGCCACCCTCGCCAACGCCGCCGCCCAGGACGACGACCGCCGCATGGCCACCAAGCACCTCGCCATGTCCGAGACCGCCATCGGCAAGCCGGCCGCCGCAGGTGCTGACTCCTGGGCCGCCCACTACTCCCCCGGTCGTGGGCCCACGAATCCGGCGTGATCCTCTCCCGCCTCGGCGACCTCGACGCCGCCGAGGAACACCTCCACCTCGCCCTCGACATCCACGGGCTCGATCGCCGCCGCACCCGCGCCATCGTCCTCGCCGACCTCGGCGGCGTCCGCCTCCGCCAAGGCGACGTCGACGGAGCCCTGGCCACCTGGCGCGACTTCCTCGACTGCGCCGACGGCATCCGCTCGGTCAAGGTTCAGGCCGCGCTCCAGGACATGCGCGTCCGCCTGCGCCGGTACAGCGGAGTGCCGGAAGCCCAAGAACTTCGCGAGCAGGCAGCTCGCATCGCAGGCTGACCCGCCCCGGTCGGCTTCGGCACCGGCATGTGGATCTCCCCCACCCGGGACCGATGAGCGGTACTGCTTACCAACGAGCTCTACTACACCTGCGAGCGCCAGCCGCCAACGTCCCTTCGGAACACGTTCCGCGACGTCCGGCCAGGACCGACACCGCCCGCCTCATGGGTGATCACCGGCCGAACGACTAGGTTTCCACACGCTGGATTCATCCCACGCGTTGCCTTGCCCGATCGACATCGATCGGGAACCACAGCGCTGGACGTGCATGAGCGATCGTGAGCGGACGTTCCGGCACGGACCGGTCCGGCCCGGATCGCGCGGCACCGTTCGCTTTGCCCGACCAGGGCACCCCGGAGGGGGCAACACCCTCCGGCATGGATCAGTTAGACCGACCAGGACTCTCCGTCATACCGCGCACGCAGTTCCCCCCTCGATGAGGCACTCTCCCTCGGACCCTCAGCTCAGCGGCGCAAGGCTTCGGCAGGCTGGATCCGTGCCGCGCGCCACGCTGGGTAGAGGCCGGCGACGACACCTGTCACCAGCCCGATGGCCGGGGCAGCGGCCGCCGTCGACGGGTGGATCACCGGCGTCCAGTCACGGATCGCGGCAACCGTCACCACCGTCAGGACGCCCAGGGATGTACCGACGAGACCGCCCAGGGTGCCGAGCGCGCCGGACTCCGCAAGGAACTGCACCGTGATGTGGCGTCCGCGTGCGCCCAAGGCCCGGCGCAGACCGATCTCTCCGGTACGTTCCAGAACGGCGACCAGGGTGGTGTTGGCGATGCCCACGGCACCGATGACGAGACAGATGGTCGCCAGGAGGAGGAACAGCTGGCTCAGGTCGTCGCCGACCTTGCCCCGCAGCGCCTTGGGGTCCGGCGGTGGCACAACCTTGAAGTACTCGGGGTGGTCGGGACGCAGTGCTATCGCGGCTTCCTGGGCGGCCTGCGGAGCGGCGCCGAGCTCGGTCGAGATCAGCATCTTCGCGCCGCCGTCTTCGGGGCTGCCCCACATCCGCTCCGCCGTGGTGCGTGGTACGACGACGGAGAGCAGCAGGTCGGCCTTCCGGTCCGTGTCGGAGACGATGCCGATGACGGTGAACGGCTGGCTGCCGACGAAGACGGCTGGGCGGGTTTCCAGAGTGGTGATGCCGAGTCGTTCGGCGACTCCCGCACCGATGACGGCCACCGGCGCCGCATGGCCCGACGCGTAGCCGTCGTAGACCCTTCCCTCGGCCAATCGGGTGCCCGCCGCGGCGAACACGCCGGGCGAGGCGGCCACGACGCCGATGGTGTTTTCAGTACCGGCGTCTCCGACGATGGCTGAGGACCGTACGGCCTGGCCCGGCGCCAACCGCACCGGCCAGTACACCCCGGCGTGCTCGACTCCGTTCAGGCGCTCGATGCGGGCGTCGGCATCTCCTGGGAAGGCGAGGCCGGCGAACTCGTTTTGCTCGTGGGCGACGTCCTCGACGGTCACCTCGGTCGCGCTCAGGGCGTTGAAGCGCGTGTCGATCTGCGACGAGGTGGTGGCCGTCAGTCCCAGGATCGCCACGAACGTGCCCACTCCGAGGACCGTGCCGAGGGCGGTCAGCGCGGAGCGTCCAGGGCGCTGGAGCATTCCCGCAAGGGACTCGGTGAGGACGTCATGCCAGCCGAACACGGAGGGCCGGATGCTGCTCGTCCGTCGGACCCGCCTCACCCGAGGACCTCGTGGGGCGCGGACTCCGACAGGCTCAGTACGCCGTCCCGGATCGTCACCATGTTCTCGGCGCGGGCGGCGACCAGAGGATCGTGGGTGATCACCAGAACCGTCATGCCGTCCTTGTGCAGTTGCGTCAGAAGAGCCAGCACCGAGTCCGCGTTGACCGTGTCGAGATTTCCGGTCGGTTCGTCGCACAGCAGCAGAGAGGGGCGAGTCACCAGCGCTCGGGCGATGGCCACGCGCTGTCGCTCCCCACCGGACAGTCTCGTGGGCAGGGAGTCGACGCGATGCCCTAGGCCCACTTGCTCCAGTGCCCGACGCGCCCGGTCCGCACGCTCCCGGCGGGGAGTGCCGTCGTAGACGAGGGCGAGGATGACGTTCTCCAACGCGGTGCGCTGGGGCAGAAGATGGAAGGACTGGAAAACGAACCCGATACGCAGCCCACGCAGTGCGGTGCGGTCGGCATCCCGAAGCTTGCCGGTGTCGATGCCGTCAAGGAGGTATGTCCCGCTGGTAGGCGCGTCCAGTAGGCCGGCGATGTTGAGGAAGGTGGACTTTCCCGACCCGGACGGGCCTACGACGGCGACGAAGTCGCCACGCTTGACAGTCAGGTCACAGGGCCTGAGGGCAGCCACAGGAGGCGGCCCGGGATACGTCAGCCCGATCCCCCGGAACTCGATGACCGGCGTCTCTGTGTCTGTTCCGGCTTCCATCACGGGGAGTTCCCCTCGCGGGACGCTCCCGTGATCACCCGGTCGTCCTTGGCAAGCGATCCGGCGGCCGTCGGGGTGACGGCAACGAAGCCGTCTCCCTCCGTGCCGGTCCGTATCTCCACCTGGCGCCGGTCGCCGTCCGTCTCGACCACGGTCACGGTCGTCCGCCCGTCGGCGCCCGAGCTGATGGCTGTGATCGGGACGACGAGAGCCTTCCCGTCCGTCGACGCCGCAATGACGGTGACCCGCACGTCTTGACCGGTCAGATCCGCCTTCAACGGTGTACCGGGGGTGATCTCCACGAGCCAGCCGGTTCCGCCCTGCGGGGGCGCCTCGCTTCCATCCCCCTTGCTCCCGCTGCCTTCACCCTGCCCCTGACTGGCTGTCAGGCGCTTGTCGGTAACAGAGGTGACCTTGCCCTTCGCGGATGTTCCCGTCACCTCGGAGTAGATCTCGGCCATGTGTCCGGGGCGTATGAGGTCCTTCTGGTATTCGGGAACGTATGCCTGCACGACGAGCCTGCCGGAGGAGAGCGTCATCGCGGTTCCGGTCGCCTCACCGCCCGCCCTCGCGAGCACCGCATTCACTCGGGCAGGGAAGCTCTTCAAGAAGACGACCTCGGCAGCGGGCAGCGTCGGCCCCGAGGCGGCCTCAGCGGCAGCAAGGGCCTTCCGCGCGGCGGACAGGTCCTCCCGCGCCCTGAGAACAGACTTCTGCAGTCGGCCGCTGTCGCCGTCGGACGATGCAGCAGATGCTGTACCCGCAGGGTCCGCATCGGATGCCGCTGCGGACGCACCCTTGGTATCCGCAGCGTCGTGTGTGTTCACGGCGTCCTCGGCGTCCTCCAGGGCGCGTTCGGACGAAGTGACCCGAAGCCGGGCCTCCGCGACCGGATCGCCCTCCTCGCCGTGTGCCGGGATCGGGTCGTACCCCAACGACGCGTAGAGGGAGTTGAGAGCGCTCTTCGTGCCGGCACCGAAGCTGCCCGCCGCGTCGGGCGCCGTCTCGTGGCCGAGCTTCCGCAGTGCTCGCTGCAACTGCTGTACGTCGTCGCCCGTGGCGCCAGGACGCAGGTCACGGTAGACGGGCAGGGTGCCCTCCAGGGTGAAGACGGGGCGCCCGGACACCTCCATCAGGACCTGTCCCGCTCGTACGGTGTCCCCAGGGCGTACCGGAATCTTGGTGATGACCGGTCCGGCCCCGCCTTCGCCTGCGGCACCCCGGGGAGTCACCTCGACCATCTGTTCCGCCACCACTTCACCACGGGTGATGACAGACGACTTGAGCACCCGGTGTTCCACAGGTGCCGTCAGCACGGTGGGCGGGGGTGCCGCGGCCTCCGCAGCGGCCTGCGCGGGGGACTTGACCAGCAGCGTCGCCCCAAGTCCTCCAAGCGTGGCGCATACGGCGCCCAGCGCGATGGCGGCCACCCACCGGCGTCGACCGGTCGTTCCGTTCGTACCCGGCGCGGGGTCCGTCGCCTCCGGACTGCCGTCTCGCTGCTGCTCCATGTCTGCCGTGGCGCCCGTGACCCGCGACATCGCTCCCCTTCGTCGTAACGCCAGAGTGGGCGGTTCAGCCGCCGACGATGTCGCCTGTGGCACCCGCGGCCGGAGCGCACTTCGCCCTGGCAGCCCGAAACTCGGGCGTGTGGTACTTCGCCTTCTCGTCGTCCGTCAGCTTCACTTCACCCGTGGACGGATCGGGGTCCGGGTACTCGGAGAAGCCGTTCTTGCGTATGCAGGCGCTGAGTTCCTTCTCCTTGGCCAGGAAGTCGGCCGGAACCGTCGAGGTCGACGTGGGAGTGGGAGCGGGGAGCTTGTCCGCGCACTTCGCCTGGGCGTCCTTCATGGTGGCGGGTTCGTTCTTGTCCTTGTCCACGCGGAGCTGGCCATCGTCACGCTTCTCCAGGACAAGGCCGTTCTCTTCGAGGCACCGGTAGTAGCCCTGTTCCGCCGTGCTGGCGGAAGACGGCTGCCCCGCGTTCGCCTCGGTGGAACCGCCACCTGAGCAGCCGGTGATGAGCGCGGCGGCGCACAGCGCCAACGCTGCGAGTCCGGACGCGGCGGGACGAACGAGCATGGGGACTCCGATGGGCGCGCGATGAAATGGGTGCGGGTGCTATGAACCCATTTGACGGATCCGAGCCAGAAATAGGCTGGTTGTGATCCTGCCTGATCATTTCGGGCAGAGGCGGCGAGGATAGGGCCGCCGAGAAGGTCTTGTCCACCGCCTCTGAAACCCGTGGACACCCTCATCGCTGGCATGATCAAATCAAGCGCTTCATGGCCTGATCTTTACGTTCGGCGTGGTCTATGCGTTCGGCCCCAACGAAGGGTAGATGGATGAGTACTGATCGAGTGATACACAAGGCAGCGGCGCTCGCGGCGGCAACCGTGGCGATGGGTGGGCTCGTTCTGGGCACGGCGGGGCCGGCGGCGGCGTACGACAATGACGGCAGGATCGAATCGGGGGAGTTCGGGTTCTACTACAACTCCGACGAAAAGGGCTGTGTCTTCGACGTCTACGTCTACGACAACAACTTCGCCGACAACTCCTTCAAGGACCCGTCCAGCATCAACTGCGCCGGCGAGGGGCAGTCCACGAACGACAACACTGCGTCGTACTGGAACCGCTGGACCGGCTACTGCTACGTGTGGACCGACAGCTACCGCGGGGGGATCCGAGGTTCGCTGCCCGGTGGCTACACCGGCAACGCCTCCGCCACGTTCAAGAACCAGATTTCGTCTACCGCAGACACCGTATGAGCTGGCGTCATGCCGCGGTCGTCGGGGCGGTCCTCGCCCTGACGGGCTGTTCCGCCATCGGCGGAGACGGCTCCGCCCAGAGCGATGCTGAACCGCGTGTCGGCTCCACGCCCGCGATGCTCAGGACTGCGGGCGTGAGTTTTCCGCTGGACGCCTACGAGGCCACTCCCGAGCAGCAGGACACGCTCACGCAGGCGCAGAACACACTCACCGGCCGGTGCATGACCAGGTTCGGCTTCACCTTCCACGCCCCTGAACAGCCTCCGGTCTCCGGGGGCGAGTCGAATGCGCGTGTCTTCGGTCTGGCTGACCCGGACACGGCCGCCCGTTACGGGTACCTGAACCCAAGCATGGCGACCGCTCCCAAGCAGAGGCACTCGGAACGACCTCTGACCGAGGCGGAGCAACTGGCTCTCGGCGGCGAGAAAGACCTGAACCCCGCTGACCTGCCCTCGAACCTGGAGGAGGCAGAGAAGGGCGGAGGAAGCGACGTGACGTTCAACGGGCAGCGACTGCCTATCGGTGGTTGTATCCGCGAGTCCTTTCTCAAGCTCTACGCGCGCAAGGCGAACGAGGTCGACATCCTCTTCGTGTTCAACCTCAAGAGCGAGGCCGACTCGAGGGCACGCGAGGACTCCCGGGTCCGCGCGACCTCCAAGCGCTGGTCGGAGTGCATGGGGAAGGCCGGGTACACGGTCCACGACCCCGTAAAGGCAGCCATGGAGATGGGATTCTCCGAGCGCGAACTCTCCAGCGGCCGGGCGATCACCGCGGCCAAAGCTGACGTACGGTGCAAGCAGCAGGTCAACCTGGTCGGGGTGCGCTACGCAGTGACGACCGCCTACCAGAAGCAGCTGATCGAGAAGCACGCCGAGACCCTGTCCCTGGCCAAGGAACAGCTGGAATCCCGACTGGCCCTGGCCGCCTCTCTGACGCGCTGAGCAGAGCATAGGCCTGGTCATCCAGGCTTGTGGTTGCCGTTCTGGTTACAGTCGGACCCGCCCGGCCCCGTCCGAATGGGCCCCACGAGTTCGAATCTCGTATGCTCCGCCACGGCTGACCAGCTGAAACGAAGGTCCCGACCGCTCAGCGGCCGGGACCTTCGTCATTCCGTGGTCGCGGTTCTGGCTGCAGTTCCCGGCTAAGGGCTCGCTGGCACGGTCTACGCGAGGCGGGCGAGGGGAGACCCTCTGACCTGCTGGGGAGCGCCCCTACCGGTTTTGATCGGTCGGGACGCTCCGTCGTTCTCGGGCGGGTGAGTGAGCGGAGGCGTTGGGCCGGAGATGGTCTCTCCGGCTACAGGCGTGAAGCGGCATCCGCCCACGGCGCCATTGAGGAATCGGGATCCAGCCACATCGATAGCCGGCATCTCGTCATGGGCTTTCGGTGTGGTCGGGCCCTGATGAGCCTGCGGTACGTTCGGTTGGACGAGACGGGGGGCGACGAACTGGCTCAGCCTGGAGCTGACCGGTGAGCCGGCGGAGGGGTTGAGGATGGGGTTTGGCGAGGAGTGGGCTCAGCTGAAAGCCGAGGCTGCAGCGCGGACGGCTTCAACGCCGAAGGTGCCGTCCGTTGCACGTGGGCTTCCAGCAGCAGAGGTCGATCCCGTGGAACAGGCTCGCGAAGCCGTACTGGAGCGGTTGGCGGACTTCCGCAGCCGCGTGGTGCTGGTGCCGTTGGATGAGCGAGACGGGCTGTGGACCGCCGAGTTCGGGGGCCTGGACTGGATCTGCGCGTTCTCCGACGAGGAAGCGCTGGCCCGTTTCGCCACCGCACGTGGCGACGAGGACCGGGAGTGGCCGTACCGGCGAGTGGTCGGAGCGCGGCTCCTGGACGAGGTGGTGCCGGTGCTGGACTTCCCGTGTGGCGTGGCATTGAACGCCGCGGGGCCGGACGGAGCTGTGTTCCCGCCGGTGCGCGGGATCGTTCCGGAGAGGGCGGCACTGGACGGGGAGGCGGCGTGAGCGGCGACCAGCCCGATCTCAGCTCCTCCAAGGAAGCGCTGGGGCAGATCGCTTTGGGCATCACCCAGACGCTGGCCGAGCTGAAGGAGCTCGGCATGGTGGGCATGGCGAGCATGGGGAGGGGGTTCGCCGACACCGCTCTGTCCGGAATGGAGACAGGCAACGAGAGGCTGGCGACCACGTTGGGCACCTTCTGCGAGCGTTGGGAATGGGGTGTCAGGGCGCTGGTGCAGCAGGGCAACGCGTTCGCGGCGAATGTCGGGCTGTCGGCGGGGATACTCCACGAGCAGGATCAGTACCTCCAGGGCTCCTTCAAGGTGCTCGTCAACTCCGGTATGGGCAATCCGTATGCCACCGAGGACGAAGTCATCGCCAAGGACTGGGGCGAGGTGTTCTCGGACAACACCTTTACTCAGATCCGGGATGCCGACTACAGCAAGGAATCCTTCGACCGGGCCACCGAGAACAGCACGGAGGCGTGGAAGGGGACAGTCCGGGACCTCAACAGTTCCAAGATCCTCCTGCCCAACCAGCTGATCGACGCGGCGGGGATGCGCGAAGAGATGGATGCAGCGGTGGAGGACATGGTCGGGCCGCCGCCGAAGTCTCAGCAGGGTGGCGAGGGCTGATGGTTGACTGGCGAGGACTGGCCAACACGGGCCTGGGAAAGCTGGAGCAGGGTTGGGAGGCCGGCAAGAAGGCCCTGGGCGAGGGCATCGACCAGGGCACCGACTGGGCTGGGGACAAGCTCGACTACGTAGGCGCTCACGACTGGGCGGACAAGGTCGAGGACTGGGGCGATGATGTCGCATCCGATCTAGGGGCCTCGATAGGTGAGCAGCAGCTCGGCGAGACGGAACAGGCCAATGAGCTGATCCACGGGTCTTCCGCAGCCCTTCGGGAGTCGGCGAAACACTTCAAGGACTTCCAGGCAGCCTTCGACCGTGTCGGCCAGGGCATGCGCGCGCTGGACTCGGGCCACTGGAAGGGACAGGCGGCCGACGCCTTCCGGGAGAAATTCGCCATGCACCCGGGGGACTGGCTTCGGGCTGCCGACGCCTGCGAAGCCACTGGTAACGCGCTTCTCCGCTACGCGGACACGGTGGACTGGGCGCAAGGCCAGGCGCAACAGGCGATCGACTTGTACAAGAAGGGCAAGAAGGCCTCGGAGGACGCCGCAAGCGCCCACGAATCCAAGGTTGACGAGTACAAGGCGGCCGCACAGGCCGGCCGTGACCCGGGGCCGGAACCTCCCCCGTTCAGCGACCCTGGTACTGCGGACGTCAAGCTGGCTTTCGAGATGCTGAAGGACGCACGCCGCCAGCGCAACGAGGCTGCCGCCACTGCTGAGCGGGCCATCGCGGCAGCGACAGAGCACGCCCCTGCCGAGCCGCCTCCGCTTGACCGGGCCTTGTCCTCGTGGGCCGACTCACAGGGAGCCACGGCCGTGGAGCTGAACCACTTCGTGGGCGGGGTGGTCAAAGGAACGGCGGGGCTCCTCACGTTCGCCCGGGGCCTCAACCCGACCGACCCCTACAACCTCACGCACCCGGCTCAGTACCAGCAGAACGTCAGCCTGACGCTGGCCGGTCTCGTTTCCACGGCAGCCCACCCCGAGCGCGTCCCCGGAGCGATCATCGACAGCTTCAGCAAGGACCCCAGCGAAGGGCTCGGCCGACTGCTCCCGGACCTGATCGGCACGAAGGGGCTCGGCGGAGCCAGGGCAGGAGTCCGTATCGCTGTGAGGGAAGGGCTCGAAGGAGCAGTCGAATCAGGGGTCCGACACTCTGACGAGTGGCTGACCGGCGCCCGCAGGCGCCCCCGGGACATTCTGGACGACCCGGCGCAGACACGGTGGGCCGAGGACGCGTACGCGGACTTCATGCGGGACTCCCGGGACATCGACGCCATCAGCGGTCACACTCAAGGACTGGCCCGCGACAACGGAGCGACAGGATTCTCCTCGGAGGAGATCGCGGCCATCAAGAAGCACGTCTTCGACACGGAACACCCCATCGAGGACTACGAAACCGGGAAGGTCGTCGTGCGCAAGTTCGACGCCGATGCGGAGATCGCCGATGCGTGGATTCGCTTGAGGTCCGGCAACTCCCTGCCCGAGGACAGGCTCCTCCTGGAGCACGAGCTGGCCGAGCTCACCTACCTTCGAGAGCACCCCGGAGCGACCTACCAGGAAGCGCATCGGGTCGCCAACGAAACGTACAATTGGCAGAACTCCGTACCGCTGAACAAGCGGGAAGACTTTGAGGGTGAGTGGTAGTGGCCGCGCTCGTCTACTTCCGGAAGATCTCCGAGGACGGGGAGTTGGTCCGCTACGAGTTCGGGGATGATCCGGACAACTTCACGCGGCACCTGACCATGGACAAGGAAGCCCGCACGTCGTCGGCCGACGACGGCCGGACGGACTACTCGTTCGTCAAGGCGTCCCGGAAGATCAACGCGATGCGCGAGGAACGCGGCCAGTGGCCGGACCGGGGCATGAGCGTGAGTTGACCGGCCCATCGAGCCGGCGGCGCGGCGCGGCCCGCAGCAGTGGTCTGCTGCGGTGATTGCAGCGCCGTCCATGCGTGAGCGATGCGTGAGCGGACGTTCCGGCACGGCCCGGTTCCGTTTGGATCGCGCGGCACCGTTCGGCCTGTCTGGCCAGGCCGTCCCGGACGGCGCGGCATCGTCCGGCACCACCCACGCTGCCCCGGCCAGGACTTTTAATCCATTGGTTGTGGGTTCGAGTCCCACACGGCCTACGCGAAGCGGGCGAGGGAAACCCTCTGACCTGCTGGGGAGCGCCCCACCTGGTTGTGACCGGGTGGGGCGCTCCGTCGTTCGGGGGATCGTGTGTGGGTAGAACTCCGTACCGCTGAACAAGCGCGAAGACACAGGGGCTGGGAATCATGGTCGCGTTCCACTCATCCGCGCTGGACGGAGTCGCCCGCAATCCGGTGCTGCCGGAGGCGCTGCTGCTGCGGATGCTCGGGGGCGGTGAGCGGCCGCCCCGTGGCGCCGTTCAGCGGGGTGGACTTCCCGAGCCGGCCGTCGGGTTGGTCCTGGGCCACCCGAACCCGGGCGTCCGGATCGACTTCGCCGAGAGTGCCGGGGCGGAGCCCGGGCAGCGGGCGCGGCTCGTGGGCGATTCCTCTCCCAAGGTGCGGGCGGCTCTCGCGTACGGACCCGAGGTGTACGACCCGCGCACAAAGGTCGCGCCGCTGCCGGACGCCGTGTGCGCCCGGCTGCTTGACGACCCGGATCCCTCCGTACGTACGGCCCTGCTGGGGTCGCCCCATCTGGCGCCGTCGTTCGTGGTCTCGATGGCCACCCACCGCGACCCGGCGGCGCGCCGGCGCGCGGTGCGTGCGTGGGAGAGCCTGCCGCCGGGCGAGCGGTCGGCGCTGCTTGCCGACCCCGACGCCGAGGTGCGGCGGGCCGCCGCGCTGGGGGAGTGCCGACGGGACGCACACGTCACCGCTGAGCTCCTGCGCGATCCGAAGTCCGCCGCGGAGGCGCTGCGTCACGGCCTCCTCGGCCGCGGCGACGCCGAGCGGTGCGTCGCCGAGCGGACGCACCTGGCCGCCCTCGCCGAGAACCCGTCGCTGCCCGCCGACCTCGTGGAGCGGCTCGCCGTCGACCCCGACGAGGACGTACGGCTCGCGGTCTCCCTCAGACCCGAGCTGGACGAGACGCGGCGCATGGCGATCGACTTCACGGCCGGGGAGTTCGACAGGGGGGACGGCGTGCGGTGGGTACGGGACGGGCTTGCCGACCCCGAGGTGCTGCGCAGGGCCGCGACCTCCGCCCACCCGCTGCTCCGGCGCGCCGCCGCCCGGAGCCCGCACCTGGAGCCCGACCTGCTGTGCCTGCTCGCACGCGTCGAGGACCCGGTGTTGGAGAGCCTCCTGGGCATTTACCACCCCGACACCCCGGAGGAGGTCCTGATGCGTGTGTTCGCGCGGCTCGGCGGGACGTTCTCCGCCTGGATGGCCGAGACGCATCCCCGCTTCCCCCGCGTGGGTCTCGCCGCGCGCTTCGCGGACCACCCCGACGGGAACTACCGCCGGCTGGCCGTCCGGGACCCGGCGGCCACGCCGGAGCTGATCGAACGGCTCAGCCACGACCCCGCGGTCTGGACGCGTCAGGCGGCGGCCGGCGACCCGCGGCTCCCGCTCCACCGGCTCCGCGAGGCCCTCCACGTCGCCGAACTGGCGTCCAGCGCGGGCGCCAACCCGGCACTCCCCGAGGACGAGATGGCCGCCGTTCTGGACCGGGCCGGCGTCTGACCGACGAAGGGTCAGGAAGCTGCCGGGCGGCGGTACGTGCAGACGTTGACGCCCTGGGGGCTGGTGACCGTCGAGACCAGTTCGAGGGTGCGCAGGGTGCCGTCCGCCGGGAAGATCGACTTTCCGCCGCCGAGGAGCACCGGCATGACCATCAGGCGGAGTTCGTCGGCGAGGTCCTCGGCCAGGAGGGTGCGGGCGAGGCTGGGGCTGCCCATGACGAGGAGGTCGCCGCCGGGGGCCTGGTGGAGTTCGCGGAGGCGGGCCACGGCCTTGTCGGCGGGGATGAGCGTGCTGTTCCAGCCGAGGCCGGCCTCGTCGAGGGTGCCGGAGACGACGTACTTCGGGAGCGCGTTCATCCGGTCGGCGAAGGGGTCACCGGCCCGCTCCGGCCAGGCGGCGGCCATGGTCTGCCAGGTGCGGCGGCCGAAGAGCAGGGCCTCGGCCCGCTCGGTCGCCTCGGCGAACGCGCCGCCCACGACCTCCGGGTCGAAGAAGGGGTGCGTCCAGCCGCCGTGGGCGAAACCGCCGTCGGTGTCCTCCTCGGGACCGCCCGGGGCCTGGACGACTCCGTCGAGGCTGATGAACTCGCTGATCACGATGCGCATGAGGTCGGTCCTGTTCGTCCGTGGCTTCTTCGTCGTGCCGTACGGAAATGTAGACGGACCCGGTGCCGGGAAGTCATCGCTTCCCGGCGGACTTTCCTGAGAACTTTCCACGCACAGCGCCCCGATCGGCTCGGCCGGTCGGGGCGCGGTGGTGTGGGCCGGGGTGGCTACGGGGTCGGGGAGACCTCGACGAGGGCGCCTCGGCGGTCCAGGTCGAGGACGTGTTCCAGGTCCCGGTCCAGGACGTCGGGGTCCTCGTGGGCGAGGACGACGCGGCCGTAGGACGTGATCAGGTCGGTCGTCTTCTCGATGCGGTCCCCGGCGGCCTGCCCGCAGGTGTCGAAGAGGTAGCTGTCGAGGTCCCGGCAGGACTCCTGGACGCGGTTCGCCGTGACCACGCCCCCCACCTGGGCGGACAGGAAGCACTCGACGATGCCGCGCCGCAGGGAGGGCCGCACCCGGGTCAGGCGCTCGAACTCGGCCGGCGCCACGCGCGAGGCCAGGGTCAGGTCGATCACCGAGTGCGAGGAGGACTCCTCGACCAGCCTCGGGCCGAGGCCGCCGTGCATGCGGGCGCCGGTCTCGATGAGGACCGGGCCGTCCTCGGTGAGGATGAGCTCGCTGTGGGCGGGGCCGTTCTCGATGCCGAGGGCCGCGAGCACCTGCTCGACGTACGCCACGATGCCGGGGTGGTCGCCGACGTCCACCGAGGTCATCGCACGGTAGACGGGGTTTCCGTCGACCGTCTCCTTCGTGTAGCGGAACATGTTGACGACGAAGGCCGAGCCGTCCAGGGAGACCGAATCGACGACGAACTCCGGTCCGACGAGACGCTCCTGGACCAGGACCTGTGTGATGAGCTCGCCGGCGAGGTCGTCGCGGCCGAAGAGCTTCTCGCAGGCGGCCCGCACCTCGTCGGGGGACGAGCAGAAGAACACGCCGTCGGTGGCGAAGGACTTCACCGGCTTCACGACGAACTCGGCCAGTCCGCTCGCGGCACTCCACGCCACGGCGGACTCGGTGTCCTCGGCGAGGTGGTGCGGGATGTACCGGACGCCCGCGTCGCGCAGCCTGCCCTGCATCAGGAACTTGTCGCGCCGGGCCTCGGACGACCCGGTGTTCGGTCGCATTCCCCAGTGGGCCGCCAGCAGGTCGTACGCCTCGACCCCCGGCTCGGACCCGCAGATGAGGTGGTCGGGCCGGCCGCCGCACAGGGCCTCGATCGCGCGGGCCGTGGTGAGGACGTCCGCGTAGCGCAGCTCCGCGACGAAGTCCTCGGCCGGGTAGGTCGCGACGAGCGCGGGCGGCAGGGTCTTCGACGTGAGTACGGCGATGGAGTCCAGGCCGTACAGCTCCTTCGCGCGGCGGGCGAGGGCCGAACCGCTGGAGTACGGGTCCACGATCACGAGCTTGCCCGCGCCCGTGTCGGTGGCGATCGTGGGGTCAGGCATTCTCCAGGACCTTCTCTTCGCTCTCGTCCTCGTCGCGGGGCGCGGGCTCGTTGCTCCGGACCATGGTCATCGCGAGGGACCCGACGAGGGCGCAGCCGGCCGAGACCCACAGGGCCGTCTGCCACTGCCCGCCGTCGAGCAGGTCTCCGTAGACCGCCGCGGCGACCGCTCCGCCCAGGTAGAACGAGGACTGCCGCATGCCGATGGAGACCATCTGGCGCGCCGGCGCGAAGCCGGACATGGCGACGGTGTCGAGGAGCGGCATCAGGCAGTAGTTGAACAGCAGCCGCAGCAGGTAGAGGACGATGAAGACGGCCAGCGGCACGGTCAGCGACTGGAGCAGCAGGCCGAGAACGGCCAGGACCCCGAAGAAGGCGGCGCTCGGGCGCAGCGAGAACCGCTTGACCAGGACGGGCGCGAAGATGGCGCCGAAGATGCTGACGATCTTGTCAGTGCCCAGGATGAGCGAGATGTCGCTGACCGGGATGTCGTAGACCTGCTGGAACAGGACGTTGGCGAACCGGAAGAACAACGCGATCGACGCGCCGAGGAACCCGGCCGCCAGGAAGAGGGCCACGAAGTTGCGCTTCTCGACCGGTTCCCGGCTCTCCTCCCGCGCGGCCGCCGTGGCCGTCTTCGCCACCGTCCGCGCCGACGGGAGGCGCAGGACGAGCATCAGGCAGGCCGCCAGGAAGGACAGCAGCAGGAAGAAGCGGTACTTCTCCAGGTCGCTGGTGTGCAGCCAGCCGCTGACCGTGGACACCAGGGCGGAGCCGATGACTCCGGCGCCCAGGTAGGAGATGAAGAAGGCGCTGAACAGGCGGGTGCGGGAGGTCTGCGGGACCTGCGCGCCGGCGATGGCGTTGCCCACGGAGAGGAGGCCGAGCATGCCGGCCAGGATCAGGCTCAGGACGACGGAGGCCGAGGCGACCGAGGCGACGAACGGCAGACCGGCGAACGGGACGGTGTACAGCACCGACGCCCCGATGAGCAGCGTCCGCTGCGACATGTACCGGCCGAGGAAGAGGAGCGGGATGACGGCGACCGCCATGGCGCCGGTGGCGATGGCGTAGATCACGCCCGCGTCGCCCTCGCTGATGCCGCGCTCGGCGAGGTAGAAGTTGAACACCACGTCGAAGATGGTGTTGGCGAGCCCCATGAAGAAGGACGCGGCCAGGTAGAAGTAGATGGGCCTGGGGACCGAGGCCAGTTTGCTAGACAAGAGAAGTGCGTCCTTGGGTCGGTACAAGTGCGTGCCCGGTGTGGCGCTCGATCAGCGCCGCCGCGTGGCTCCAGGGGCCGTAGCCGTCCCGGGTGGCCAGGTGGCCGCCGCCGGGGACGGTCTCGACGGTGCTCCCCCAGGTCTCCGCCAGTGCCAGGGCGCGTTCCAGGGACAGGAACGGGTCGTTGTCGGAGACCACGAGGTGCGTCTTCAGCGGCAGCGCGACGGTGGGCAGCGGTGCCTGCGGGCTGATGGCCGGCAGCGTGTCGGCCGCCTCGACGTCGGCCGGGGCGACGAGGAGTGCCCCGACGACCCTGCTGTCATAGTGGGTGGCCGCCCACTGCGTGATGGTCACCGATCCACAGCTGTGGCCGATGAGGAAGACCTCGCCGTCGAGGGCGCGCACCGTCTCGTCGAGCCTGGCGACCCAGCGGTCGCGGTCGACGGTCGCCCAGTCGTCCTGGACGACCCGCGAGAATCCGGCGTAGGTGTTCTCCAGGTGCGTCTGCCAGTGGTCGGAGCCTGAACCGGTGTACCCCGGTACGGTCACAAAGTGCATGGATTTACCTTTCGAGCCGGAGGTCCTGGAGGGGAACGCTGAGGCCGAAATGGAGCCCGAGCAGTTCTTGGAGCCGTGCGTCGTCGTCGACGGGGGTGGTGGTGCTGCTGCCGTCCGCCACGACGATGAGGTTGCCGTCCCGGACGCTCACCCGGCCGTCGGGGGTGGGGATGCTCGCCACCTTGTGCTGGTTCAGCAGGCTGTCGGGCGACGCCGTCGTGTAGAAGTGCGCCATGCCCAGGTCGGCCGCCTCGACGGGGGAGTCGACGAACCGGTAGATGTCCTGCCAGTCGGCGGCGTTGACGGCGTGTTCGTGGATCGACACCGTCCAGACCGGGGCGGCCGCGCCGTGGGCGAGGCTGACCCGGGTCGAGAGGGCGGGGTGGGTGAGCTGTTCCCCGTCCGCCAGCCGGACCGGTCCTCGGGGGCCCCGGGCGCCGTAGCCGATGTCGAAGAGCCAGCGCTCCCCGTCGAGGGTCACGACGAAGATCTGGTGGGTGGCCGGGCCCTTGGGGCTGACGGCGGCGCCGAGGCGGAGCTCGTAGTCGAATCCGCACTCGTCGAACAGCCACTGCATCATCCGCCCCGTCTCGAAGCAGATGCCGCCGCGGCGGCGGTCCACGATCGTCTCGTGGAGCAGCTCCCGGGTCAGGCCGCGCTCCGCGTTGCGGTGCATGCTGAAGTTCTCGAACGGCACGTTGTACAGGTGCGCTTCATGAAGCTGCCGAAGGCAGTCGAGGGTCGGCTCCGGGGGTGTGCGGAGTCCGATCCGGTCGGCGTAGTCGGCGATGAACTGGTTCACAGGGGTCTTTCCGGTCATGGTCGTCAGGGGAGGGTCGCCGACGTCAGACGTTGAGCACGAGCCGCGTGCCGAGGGACTTGCTCACGCAGGGGAGCATGTAGCTGGACGCGGCCTTCTCGTCGTCGGTGAGCACCTCGTCGCGGTGGTCGATCCGGCCGGTGCGGACCTCGACCTCGCAGGTCCCGCAGATGCCCTGCCGGCAGGACGACGGGACGCCGACGCCGTTCCGGTTGAGCGCGTCGAGCAGCGGCTGGTGCTGGGCGGCCTCGAAAGTGATGCCGGTCTTGAGGCATTCGACTTCGACGGAGGGCGGCATGTCGCCGGCGGTGCCCGCCGACGAGCCGTCGGTGATCAGCCGCCGTGAGCCCGGAGCGCGCTCCACGGCGTCCCGGACCGCCGTGACCATTCCGGTCGGTCCGCAGGCGCCGATGGTGCTGCCGGCGGGGATGTCAGCGACCGTCGCGTCCCAGTCCGGGCGGCTGCCGTCGGCGGTGTCGAAGGTGACGACGGTGCCGTTCTGCTCCCGTGCGAGCTCCTGGACGCGGTCGAGGAACGGGAACTCCTCCGTGCCCCGGTCGACGTAGAAGAGGTGCCAGTCGCGCAGCCGGCCACCGGAGAGAACCGCGAGGATCGGGTTGATGCCCACGCCGCCGGCCACGAAGTGGGTGAAGGGGGCGGCGTCCTCGGCGGTGAACTTCCCGCTCGGGGCACCGAGGCTGACGGGCGCTCCGACGTGCAGGCGGGGCGAGAGGTGATCGCGCCGGCCGCCCCTTTCGCGGTTGCGGACGGCCAGCTCGTAGCCCTCGTCGCCGGCCGTCAGGACCGTGTACGTCTTGTAGCGCGGGCCCACCCGCAGGGTGACGTGCTGGCCGGGCACGGCGGCGGGCAGCGGCGCGCCGCCGGGGGCACCGGTGAGCCAGTACTGGGTGACGGTCGGGGTCAGGGCACGCGCGGCCCGGACGGTCGCGGGCCGCACGGTCTCGGTCCTCATGCGATCAGCCCCGATTCCTGGAACGCCTCGAGCGTGGCGGGGTGCTCAAGAGCCCCGGCCTCGATGAAGTACTGGAGGGTGGGTCCGGCGCCGCGGCGCACGTCGTCCACCACCTTGGTGCGCGTGTAGCAGTCGCTCATGATCTGTTCCACCTGGTCGCCGGCCAGGCCGGAGGCCCGCAGTCCGAGGGCGGCGCTCGCGTAGTCCGGCTCCAGGAACGCGAAGATGAGACGCGGGATGTACGGGCCGGCCAGTTCCCGTTCCTTCTTCGTCATGGCGGGCCAGAGGAACCGGAGCAGCGTCGAGAAGTAGGAGTGGTGCTTGGCCTCGTCGACCGCGTGGTCGGCCACCATCTCGCGGACGCCCTCGGGAAGCCGCTTGTCCTGGGGCAGTTCGTCGAGGATCGAGGAGATGAGCGTCTCGCTGACGATGGCGAAGAGCAGTTCGTCGAGGCCGCGGATCTGGCTCGGCAGCTCTTCGTGGATCCGCGCGAGCTCGTCGGTGAAGGTCGGCGTGTCCGGGAGGGCCGGTGCGATCCGCGTGCGGGTGCGGACGTCCCGCAGGATCTCGTAGGTGAACTGCGCGTGCCAGGCCTCGTCGGTCACGATCTTGAAGGCGTCGAGCAGCATGTGCTCGGGCAGGTCGAGCCCGGACATGCCGCGACTGATGTGCCCGGTGACCGGAATGACCGCGCTCTGCTCCAGGTCGATGGTGAACTTGAGGTATTCGTAAAGGCGGTGGACCAGGACTGCCTCACGGATTCGAGGCTCGGCCTGCTGGAGGATCGGGTGGGAGAGCGCGGGGACGAGCTCCGGGCTGAAGAAGAGTTCGCCGTCACCTTCCAGGACCCTCATCGGGCTGTTTCGGACGGTGGCGACCCGTTCCCAGGTACGGAAGCGGCTGCGGTAGTCGGCTTCTACAAAAGCCTGGTCGAGGCGATCTTGGTGCCGGCGGGCGAGAACGGTCCGGTTCGCCGTTCTCGCGAATTGCAGTGCCATGCTTTAAACCTTCATGTGACTGCTCAGGCCGTCGTATGACCTGTATGTGGTGGTCGATGGCTGGAGGATGTCCATCGGCACCGGAGTCCGTCAAGCGGCAGAAGTTTGCCGCTGTACGGAGTTGTCCGATTCGTCGGCATCGGAAAACGTCGAATCGGACAAATGAGAGGCGACCGGCAAATGTTTACCGGTCGCCTGTCGAGCGGGGCGGGCAAGCGGCAGAAATTTGCCGGTCGCGGTCGTACGGGGGTGTGTAAAGTGATCGCTATTCCACCGGGGCGGGGTTGCACGGTTGTGGAGAGGCGGCGGCGTTCGGCAGCAGCATGACGCAGCGCGTGCCGTGCTGGTAGGCGGGGAGGAGCACCTGAGAGGTGACGATGATCTGTTCGGGTGAGATGTGGGGCAGGCTCAGCCGGTAGCGGTGACCCTGGCGGAAGGCGATGACCTTCGGCCCCTGCTCCCAGAGCCGGCGGCATTCGGGATCCTGCAGGATCTGCTCGAGAAGATGGGCGAGCGAGGCGTTGTCCGGGCCTGCGGCCAGGGCGAACCGGAGCATCGACAGATAGATCTCCGCGTGCTGTCGCCAGTCGAGGATCTGTTCGCGCGCTTCCTGGTCGATCAGTGCCCAGTGCATGAGATTCGCACCCGGTTCGCACACCCAGGGGAACCAGGTGGCCATCAGGGGGTTGTAGCCGAGGATGTTCCAGCCGCCGTCCGTGAGATAGGCGGGGAAACCGGTCTGGCTCGTGACGATGCGCAGCAGTGCGAACTGATCCTCGGTCGCGTACTCGTCGTCCGCGAGAGCGACGCCGGTGCCGTCGAGCACACGGCTGTACAGGACCATTCGCTCGTCGGGTCCGAGGACCAATGCCTCGGAAAGTCGACCGAGAATGTCGCTGGAAAGCGAAACGGAATCCCCTGACTCCAGACTTCGGTACCAGCGCTCGCTCACACCCATGAGTTCGGCGACTTCCTTCTGTGAAATCGCCTTTTCTCGTTTCAGCTTTACGCCTGCTTCGACTCGCCAGGCGCGGAGGAGCTGCCGCAGCTCCATGGCCTGAGGGGGTGGGCCGGGTGTGGAAGGGCGATTGTTAACGCCACTTGTCCCCATCGTTAAATCTCCCCGGTGTGTTGCGAAATCGACGCATGGTCTGCAGCCGGATTGTATAGCGTGACGAGCGTCTCAAGGCCTTGCGCGAACAGCGACGGGGCGGCTTTCATGCAGTCAACTACCCCTCGACCACGGGTGGTTGAGAGTTGGAACAGGAAAGCAGACCAGCATGCACCAGCCGACCCCACCCCATGGCCGGCCAGCAGAAGTGACCCGAGCCACAAAACGGCGGGTCGTGATTACCGGATTGGGTGCGATCACACCCCTCGGCGCCGGCGTTCCGGAACTGTGGAACGGACTCGTCGACGGACGAAGCGGCGTCCGGCCCCTGGAGGATGCGGAGTTCGACGGCCAGCCCGTACGCATCGCCGGGACCGTGCGGGAAGATCCCGCTGAACTTCTCCCCAGGCCTCAGGCGCGACGGATGAGCCGCGCCTCGCAGTTCGCTGTGATCGCCTCCCGCGAGGCATGGCGCGACGCCGGCTTCGCCGCCTCCGGGACCGCCGAGAGCGGCATCGACCCGACCAGGGTCGGCGTGTCCGTCGGCACCATCATCGGCGGCGCCCCCGTCCTGGTCGACGGCGACCGACGGCTCCGCGACAAGGGCCCGCGCGGTGTCTCCCCGCTCACCGCCGCCATGACCGTGCCGTCCCAGCCGGCCGCCCAGATAGCCATCGACCTCCGGATCACCGGCGAGGCGCGCACCGTCGTCAGCGCCTGCGCCTCGGGCACCGAAGCCATCGGGCAGGCCATCGACCGCATCCGCGACGGGCACCTCGACATCGTCGTCGCCGGCGGGTCGGAAGCCGCCATCACCCCGTCGGTGATGGCCTCCTTCGCCGCCATGCGCGCCCTGTCCACCCGCAACGACGAACCCGAGCGGGCCTCCCGCCCCTTCGCCAAGGACCGCGACGGCTTCGTCCACGGGGAGGGCGCCGGGCTGGTCGTCCTGGAGGCGGAGGAGCACGCCCTGGCGCGGGGCGCGCACATCTACTGCGAGGCGGCGGGCTGGGGCCTGTCGGTGGACGCCCACCACCTCGTGGCCCCCGACCCCTCGGGCGACGGGATCGTCCTCGCGCTGCGCCGCGCGCTCGCCGACTCCGGATCCGTTCCGGGCGACGTCGTCCACGTCAGCGCGCACGCCACCGCCACCGTCGACGGGGACCTCGCCGAGGCCACGGCGGTGCGCCGGATCCTGGACGAGCGCGACGCGCAGGCACCGGAGGTCCCGGTGACGGCCGTGAAGGGCAACCTGGGACATCTCCAGGGGGCCGCGGGCGCGGTCGCGGCCGTGGTCGCCGCCCTCACCCTCGACCGCGGGCACATCCCGCCCACCATCGGATGCGACGATCCCGACGACGCCTGCCGGCTGGACGTGGTCAGGCACGTGCCGCGCCCCCTGCCGGCGGCCGGCGACGTCGTCCTGTGCAACTCCTTCGGCTTCGGCGGCCACAACGCGGTCCTCGCCCTGCGCCGCGACCGCTCGGACCGCGCAGAGGAAGGACAGGTCGCGTGACCGACGACACCCCTGCCCCCACCACCCAGGACCTGGTCCGGGCGTTCCACCGGGCCTTCGGCCTGGACGTCGGCGCCGCCCCGGCGAACGTCACGCCCGAACTGGCCCGGCACCGCCAGGTCCTCCTGGAGGAGGAGGTGGCCGAGCTCGCCGAGGCGACGCAGGCCGGCCGCCTGGCGGACATCGCGCACGAACTGGCCGACGTCGTCTACGTCGCGTACGGGACCGCCGCCGTGCACGGCATCGACCTCGACGCCGTCCTGGCCGAGGTCCACCGCGCCAACATGTCCAAGCTCGGCCCGGACGGCCGCCCCTCATACCGGGAGGACGGCAAGGTGCTCAAGGGCCCGTCGTACCGCCCGCCGCAGGTGGCCGACGTCCTGCGCCGCCAGTCCTGAGCGGAGAACCGTCCCACGATTCCTGCTGTCCTGTCTCTCGGGAGCTTCTCCTCCGAACGGGTCCCTCCAGGGGGCGACCGGGGGGAAGGTGGGGAAACGTGGACGCGGAGTGTGGAGGTGGGGTCGGTGGCGGTCAGGGGTTCCGGTGACCCGGCGGGGGAGGCACAGGAGCTGGCGCGCTGGGCGCTGTTCGCGACGGGCGGCGCCGCGGTGGCCCTGCTCACCGCGCTCGGCAGCGGGATGCTGATCCTGCTGAGCGGGATCGTGGGGTTCGCCGCGACGGCCGCGGGCGTCTGGTGGTTCCTCGCGCACCGGGGGCCGGTCCGGGTGTTCGGCGGGCTCCTCGCGGTGGCCGCGCCCCTCGTCACGCTCGGCCTGTACGTCGCCGGGGGCGTCTGGGTGAACGCCCTCGTGGCCCTGGGCCTGTGGGCGGCGGCGCTGTCCTGCGCGCGGGCCGCCCTGCGCCGCCCGGAGGACGAGCGGGCCGCGCTGATGCGGGGCGAGTCCGTTCCCCCGCCCCGCCGGCCCGTGCTGATCATGAACCCGAAGTCCGGTGGCGGGAAGGTCGAGCGGTTCGGGCTCGTCGCCCGGGCGGAGGCGCTCGGCGCCCGGGTGATCCTGCTCGACCCGTCCGCGCCGGCCGATGTCGCCGGGCTCGCCCGGCAGGCCGTCGCCGAGGGCGCCGACCTCCTCGGGGTGGCCGGCGGCGACGGCACACAGGCCCTCGTGGCCGAGGTCGCCGCCGAGCACGACCTGCCCTTCCTGGTCGTCTCGGCCGGCACCCGCAACCACTTCGCCATGGACCTGGGTCTCGACCGCACCGACCCGTCGCGCTGCCTGGACGCGCTCCGCGACGGCGAGGAGCTGCGGATCGACCTCGGCGACGTCGCCGGCCGGCCCTTCGTCAACACCGTCTCCTTCGGGGTGTACGCGGACGTGGTCCAGCACCCCGAGTACCGCGACGACAAGGCCGGCACGGCGCTCGACGTCCTGCCCGATCTGCTCCAGGGCGGTGAGGGCGACCGTCTCGACGCGACGGTCGACTCCACCCCGCTCACCGGGCAGCAGGCGCTGCTCGTCAGCAACAACCCCTACGCGACCCCCGATCCGTTCGGCGCGGTCGCCGCCCGCAGGACGCGTCTCGACGGCGGCGCGCTCGGCGTGATCGGCATCCGCGTGGACGGCGCCGCGCAGGCCGCCGAGCTTGCCGTCCTCGGCACCCAGGCCACCGGCCTGAACGTTCTGACGGCCCGTAGGGTGGAGGTCCAGGGCCTCCCGGGCGCCCTCATCCCCGTCGCCGTCGACGGCGAGGCCCTGACCCTGCCGACGCCCGTCGTCTGCACCCTGCGCCCGCGCGCCCTGCGGGTCGTCGTGCCCCGCGACCGGCCGGGATCGCCGGTGCCCCCGCCGCCGCTGGACTGGCGGCGGCTCACCCGGCTGGCCTTCCCCGAGCAGCCCGCGCCCGGCGGCGGCCCGTGGGACACCCGTACCTCTTGAACTCCAGGACCCCTGACTAGGAGCGGCGCATGACCGACGACACGAAGACCGGGACCGTCCGTGCGGTCCTGCGCGACATCCGGGCCGTCGACGGCGCCGTGTACGCGGCGGTGGCCGCGACGCCGACGCCGACGCTCGACACCGCGTTCCGCCGGCTCTCCGCCGCGGCCGACCACTCCAAGATCTCGTTCGCGATCGCGGCGGCGCTCGCGCTCGTGCCGGGCCGGCCGCGGCGGGCCGCGCTCGCCGGGGTCGGGGCGATCGCGGTGGCCTCGGCCTCGGCGAACCTGCTCGGCAAGCGGCTGGTCCACCGGCCGAGGCCGGACCGGGAGGCGGCCCGGGTGGTGGTGGACCGTCATGTGCCCATGCCGGCCTCGGCGTCGTTCCCCTCCGGGCACACCGCGTCGGCGGTCGCCTTCGCCACCGCGGTCGGCTCGGTGCTGCCGCCCGCTTCGGTGCCCCTCGCGGTGCTGGCCTGGACCGTGGGCTACTCCCGCGTCCACACCGGGGTCCACTACCCGGGCGACGTCGCCGCGGGCGGTCTCCTCGGCGTCGCGAGCGCGGGCGTCTCCCTGGCGGCGGGGAGCTGGTGGGCCGCCAGGGGGAGGTGACCTGGGCTCAGGCGGCGACGGCAGGGGGATGTGCCCTGGGAGCGGTCGCCGACGCCAGGGGGAAGTGACCCGGGATCAGTCGGCGACGCCGAGGGGCGGGAGTCGCCAGGCGCCGTCGAGGACCGAGGGGTCGGGGCCGTACAGCCGGACGACGAGGTTGAACGGTCCTTCGGGGGCGGGCAGCCAGTTCGCCGCCTGCTTCGGGTCGGTCGGGCGGTCCTTCCGTACGTACAGGGTGAGGCCGCCGTCGTCGTCGTACACGAGCCCCGGGGTGCGGTCGCCGATCGAGTACCGGTCGATCTCGTTCGCGACGAGCAGCCGGTCCGGCAGGCCGTAGAGGGTCACCGACCAGAAGAAGCGGGCCGGGGGCAGCTGTCCGGGCGGGAAGCGGACGACGTGGTCGTGGGCGGCGCCGTTCGGGGGGTGGTCGCCCTGCTCGTCCGCCGACCAGCCGCCGTACCAGGCCTCGGCCGCGGGCAGGCCGTACAGGCCGACCTCGGCGGCGACCGCGCGCCCGATGTAGTCGTCGCCGAGCTCCGCGCGGGTGCCGAAGAGGTCCGTGGAGAGGGTGGTGGCCGCCACGGCCTTCTCCAGGCGGGCCCGGGCGTCGGCGATGCCCTGCTCGACGGCCGCCCGGACGTCCGGGGAGAGCGACGCCGGTTCGAACTCGCCCGTGCCGGACACCCCGAGCGCCGCGAGACGGTCGCGCACCCCGCGCTCCTCCTCCAGGACGGGGAAGAACCGCAGCAGGAAGTCGAGGAGCGTGAAGAACTCGATCGTCCCGAGGTACTCCTCCCGCCAGACCGGCCAGACGGGCTCGTCGGCGGGGTGCGGGGCGGCCGTGTCCGTGTACGTGGAGAGGGGGCGGAGCTCGTACCGCTCCTGGATCGCGCGCAGGGCGGGCACGTCCTCGGGGCCCGACAGGTAGGTCCGGCCCATGACGCCGACGAGGAAGGTGTCGGCGCGCAGGACGCTCGCGACGCCCTCGGGGACGGGGCCGTTCCAGCCGGGGCCTGCGATCAGGTGGTCGCCCGCCGCCGGGCCGGTCGTGCGGGCGCCGACGAACCCCGCGTACGCGGTGTCGAGGTCGTGGAACGGCAGCACGTAGTAGCGGTCCACGGCCGGGACGGAGAGCACGAACGGCTCGGCCCGCAGGTCGAGCCAGGCCACGGAGTACGGGGTGTCGTTGTTCGGGGTCACGACGTCCGTGTCCGCCGGGGTCAGCAGCTTCGCGTAGTGCCGGAAGCGGCCGAAGCCGCCCACGTACCCGGCGGCCTCGGGGTCGATCGCCTGCCGGTACATCGTGCGGTAGTTGTCCAGGAGCGGATAGCCCCAGATCCAGGCGTCGGCCGCCGTACGGCGGGCCTCCTCGGGGGTCAGCTGCACGGTGGCCACCTTTACGGGCAAGAGGGAACCAACCCGTACAAACTCGCACGGACGGTTCCCTCTCGCACGTGGGCCGGGGTCAGTACTCCGCCCGGGCCAGGTCCTCCTCCGTGAGGCCGAGCGTGGCGACCCGCTCCGGGTCGGCCAGGATGTGCAGCTCGACGATCCGGTCCTCGACGATCGTGAACGTCATGATCGAGCCCGGGCGTCCCTTGACGACCGACACCACCGCGGGCTGGCCGTTGGCCACGACCCGCAGCGCGCCCGTACGGAACTTCGCGTACGTGAGCGCCTGCGCGATGACCGCCTCGGCGCCCCGCACGACCTTGGAGACGGCCGCGAGGGTCCGGCCGCCGTCCGCGCGCAGCACCACGTCGGGGTCGAGGACGGCGAGCAGCCCCTCGAAGTCGCCGCCGTTCGCCGCGGCGAGGAAGGCGTCGGCGATCTCCCGCTGACGGCGCGCGTCCGGTCCGGGGGCCGGGGTGGCGTCCTGCACGCGGCGGCGGGCGCGGCTGGCGAGCTGACGGGTGGCGGCCGGGGTGCGGTCCACGATCTTCGCGATGTCGTCGAAGGAGACGGCGAACATGTCGTGCAGCACGAACGCGAGCCGCTCCGCGGGGCCCAGGGTGTCCAGGACGACGAGGAGCGCGAGCCCGACGGACTCGGTGAGCTCGGCCGCGTGCTCCGGGTCGGTGGGGTCGGCGACCCGGACCACCGGATCCGGGACGTAGTACTCCAGCGGGTCCTCGCGGCGCGAGGAGCGCGAGCGCAGCATGTCGAGGCAGACGCGGCCGACGACCGTGGTCAGCCAGCCGCTGAGGTTCTCCACGCCGCTGACGTCGCTGCGGCTGAGCTTGAACCAGGCCTCCTGGACGGCGTCCTCGGCCTCGCTGAGCGAGCCCAGCATCCGGTAGGCGACCGCCCGCAGATGGCCGCGGTCGGCATCGAAGCGCCGGGCCAGGAATTCCTTGTCGAGCCCCTGGTCCTGAGTCTCGTGGTCCACTCGTCGATCTCCCCGTTCGCGTCCCGTCATGCCGTCATGACGGATCAAATTCCGTGGATGTGACAGCGGAGACGAGCCGCACGGGTCCCGGTACGTGAGATCCCCGCCGTCTCGCGGCGAACGCCCGGGATTCCCCGGCCGAAGCCCCCGACCACCGTGAATCCCCACTTCAACGCGGTGATCTTCGTCCGTAGATTGATCACCATGACGACGACAACGACGCAGGTCAACCCCGTGCTCCGCACCCCGCCGGCCTCCCCCGCCGCCGCGGCCGCCTATTTCTCGGCCAGCCTCGCCTTCCACGCCGACGTCTCCGACGTGGCCTCCGCGCTCGCCACCGCCGCCGCCGAGGGCACCGACCCGGGCTTCGTCGTGATCGACTCCCGCTCCACCGCCTCCTGGGACCAGGGCCACGTCCCCGGCGCGATCCACCTGCCGACCGCGCTCATCCCCGAGCAGGCCGAGCAGCTGCTCGACCGGTCCGTCCCCGTCGTCACGTACTGCTGGGGCCCCGGCTGCAACGGCGCCACGCGCGCCGCGCTGGCCCTCGCCGAGCTCGGCTTCCAGGTGAAGGAGATGCTCGGCGGCTTCGAGTACTGGGTGCGCGAGGGCTTCGCGTACGAGACGTGGGAGGGGCCCGCGGAGAAGGCGGCGGACCCGCTGACGGCGCCGGTCGACTCCGACGACTGCGGGTGCTGACGCAAACCGATTTCGTGATCGCCCCGGTCATGCCGTAGAGTCATGTTCACCGACGCGGGGTGGAGCAGCTCGGTAGCTCGCTGGGCTCATAACCCAGAGGTCGCAGGTTCAAATCCTGTCCCCGCTACTCAGTAGCAACGAAGGCCCGGATCCAGTCACTGGATCCGGGCCTTCGTCGTGTGCGCCTCTTTCTGCGCTTGACCTTTACGCAACGTCAAGATTTAGCGTTCCCGGCATGGAGTGGTCGATCCAGGAGATCGCCAAGAAGGCCGGCACCACCAGCCGCACCCTCCGCCACTACGGGGAGCGCGGACTGCTGGAACCGAGCCGGATCGGCGCGAACGGTTACCGGTACTACGACCAGGCGGCGCTCGTGCGGCTGCAGCGGATCCTGCTGCTGCGCGAGCTGGGGCTCTCGCTGCCCGCCATCGCCGAGGTCCTGGCAGGTCAGCGGGACACGTCCGCCGCCCTGCGCACCCATCTCGCCCTCCTGGAGCAGGAGCGAGAGCGCATCGGACGCCAGATCGCGTCGGTGCGGACCACTCTGCGGAAGACCGAGGAGGGAGAGGAACTCATGGCCGAGGAAGTGTTCGACGGTTTCGACCACACGCGGTACGAGGAGGAGGTCAGCGAGCGCTGGGGTCGCGAGGCGTACGAGAAGGGCGACCGCTGGTGGCGCTCGCTCAGTGACGAGGAGAAGAAGGCGTTCATGGCCGAGCAGGCCGGCGTCGCCCGTGAGTTCGCGCGGGCGGCCCGGGAGGGCCTGGCCGCAGACAGCGAGGAGGTGCAGGCGATCGCCCGGCGCCAGGTCGCGTGGCTGTCGACGACCACGACGCCGAGCAGGGAGTACCTGATCGGGCTCGGGCAGATGTACGTCGACGACCCCCGCTTCACCGCGAACTTCGACCGGCACGGCGAGGGCACCGCGATCCTCGTCCGGGACGCGATGAAGGTGTACGCCGAGCGGAACTTCTGACGGGCGTCGGGAGCGCGTGCGCCGGGCGGAACTTCTGACGGGGGTTGGGAGGCGTGCGCCGGGCGGAACTTCTGACGGGGGTCGGGAGCGTGTGCGCCGGGCGGAACTTCTGACGGGGGTCGGGCGTCGGGAGCGCGGCTGCGAAGGGTTCGGCCCCGGGTGCCGGGCCGGCCTCGTACGCCACTCGGCCCCGTGGGAGTCGCCTCACCGTCCCGCGGCGGCCACCCTGGGAGGGCGCGGTGCGGACCGCGGCCGGTCGGACCGGGCAGGAGAGCACAGGTGGGGCACCCCCTAGGAGCGGCGGGCGGAGGACGGCGGGGCGGCGGGGGCCGTCCCGCGTACGGCGGCGCCCGGCGGTTCATCCGCGCGCTGCCCCCGCTGGTCATCGTGGGCGGTGTCGTCTTCGACGTGTTGACCCCGCCCGAGTACACGGCGGCGCCGCTCTTCTCCGCAGCCCCGTTGATCGCCGCGCCCTTCTTCTCCACGCTGACCACCCTGCTCACCGGGATCGCGGCCGTCCTCGCCTCCGTCGGACTGCACGTCTACAACGGCACCACCGACGAGATCCCGGCCCTCACCGAGACCCTGACCGTCGCCACCGTCTCGGCGCTCGCCCTCCTCATCAACCGGGTCGTGCGCCGCAGCGGCGAGCGGCTCGCCTCGGCGCGGGTCATCGCGGAGACCGCGCAGAAGGCGGTGCTGCCGATGCCCGCCGAGCGGATCGGCGGGCTGCAGTGCGCGGCGCGGTACGAGGCGGCGCAGGCGGACGCGTTCATCGGCGGCGACCTCTTCGCCGTCCAGGACACCCCGCACGGGGTGCGGCTGGTGGTCGGGGACGTCCGGGGCAAGGGGATGGACGCGGTCGAGGCCGTCGCCGTGGTCATCGGGGCCTTCCGGGAGGCGGCCGAGCAGGAGCGGAGCCTGGAGGGCGTGGCGCAGCGCCTCGAACGGGCGCTGGCCCGGGAGGGCACCCGGCGGGACGGGCTCGACGCCTTCGAGGGGTTCACCACGGCCGTCCTGGCCGAGATCCCGCGCGGTGACGGGAGCGGGGCCTTCGACGGTTTCGTGCGGGTCGTCAACCGCGGGCACCCGCCGCCGCTGATGCTGTACGCGGACGGGCGGGTGGACACGCTGGAGCCGGGCGAGGCGGCGCTGCCGCTCGGCATGGGGGAACTGGCGGCGTGGCCGGACCGGGCCGAGGCCCGGCCCTTCCCGCCGGGCGCGACGCTGCTCTTCTACACGGACGGCCTCTCGGAGGCGCGGGACGCGCGGGGCGTCTTCTACGATCCGGCGGCGCGGCTCGCCGGGCGGATCTTCCCGGGGCCCGAGGAACTGCTCGACGCGCTCGTGGACGACGTACGGCTCCACACGGGCGGCGGGGCGACCGACGACATGGCGCTGCTCGCGGTGAGCCGCCCGGCGACGGGGCAGCCCGAGCGGCGCCGGACGATGCCGGTGGTGCCGCCGGACGGCTCCGGTCACCCGGTGTAGTCGAGGGGTGTCACTGCGATAACAATTGACTTAACGTCAGATCGCGAGTGTTTGGCGGTCTCTGTCTGAACGGGGGTCAAGTCGGGCGATTACCTCTCAATTCAATGAATGATCAAGAGCAACGGCTTGGAATCGGGACCCCCTGTCTATTAACGTTCGATAACGCAGCGCGGTCGTCCCAGCCGTCGCAAGAGGCGGCACCGTGCGCACGCGCCGAATCCTGAAAAGGAACCGGGGAACCACCACTTGGGGTGAATCGGGCCCCTTCGCACTCGTGCGAGCGAGCCCGTAGGAGACCTTCCTGCTCCGAACCCGTCAGCTAACCCGGTAGGCGAGACGGAAGGAAAGGAGCGCGCCCCCGTGGCGTCCAACACCCCCGCACCCGAAGCCCCCTTCGATGCCTTCGGTGGCGGTGCGGGTCCCGCCGCTCCGGACACCGAGTGGAACCCCACCGAGGGCTCCCTCCGCGCCGAGAGCCGCTCCGGCGGCCGGCACCGGGTCGTCAAGCAGCGCTCCAACTTCGCCCGCTCCTCCACCGTCCTCGGCGTCGGCGTGATCGCGGCCGTCGGCGCGGGCGGCCTCGCCACCGCGCAGGACAAGCCCCCGGTGGCCATATCGCTGCCGGACCTCCCCGACCTGAACCTCCCGGACGCCCACGACCTCCCCGGCGTCGGCGACCTCCTCCCCGAGGAGCACAGCGAGCCCGTCTCCGAGGCCCGCGCCAACCCGAACCCGCTCACCGCCGCCACCTACACCACCACGGCCGACGAGAGCACCCAGCAGGCCGCCGCCCCCGCCGCGGGCGAGGCCCTGCGCGCCCGCATCCTCCAGCAGGCCGAGCAGCAGCAGGCCTCCGCCGACGCCGCCGAGCTCGCCGCGGCCGAGAAGGCGGCGGCCGAGAAGGCCGCCGCGGAGGCCGCGGCCAAGGAAGCGGCCGCGGAGAAGGCCGCCGCCGAGGCGGAGGCGGAAGCCAAGGCGAAGGCGGAGGCGGAAGCCAAGGCCAAGGCGGAGGCGGAGGCCGCCGCGAAGGCCGAGGCCGAGCGTCTCGCCCAGCTCGCCGCCAGCTACTCGCTGCCGGTCTCTTCGTACACCCTCACCGCCACCTACATGCAGGCCGGCTCGATGTGGTCCTCCGGCTACCACACCGGCCTCGACTTCGCGGCCCCCACGGGCACCCCGCTCAAGGCGGTCCACGGAGCGACGGTCAAGTCGGCGGGCTGGTCCGGCTCCTACGGCTACCGGATCGTCCTGGAGCTGGAGGACGGCACCGAGGTCTGGTACTGCCACCTCTCGTCCATGCTGGTCAGCGCCGGCCAGACCGTCAGCACCGGCGAGACCATCGGCCGCGTCGGCGCCACCGGCAACGTCACCGGCGCCCACCTCCACATGGAGGTCCACACCGCCGGCGGCGACGGCATCGACCCGGCGGCCTGGCTCCGCTCGAAGGGCCTGTCGCTCTGATCCCGGAGCGCTGATCCCGGCGCTCTGATCCGGCGCTCTGATCCGGAGCGCTGGATCCCGGTGTGCTGGATCCCGGTGTTCTGATCCTGCGGCACCCATCCCCGGGACGCTGATCCCGGCGCTCGTACGGAATAGGCCCGGCGGCGGAGACGGTTGATCACCGCATGACTTCTCTCCGCACGCTGGGCAGCTCCGACCTGCACGTCTTCCCCGTGGCCCTGGGCGGCAACGTCTTCGGCTGGACCGCCGACGAGGAACAGTCCTTCGCCGTCCTCGACGCCTACGCCGCCGCAGGGGGCAACTTCGTCGACTCCGCCGACGTCTACTCCGCCTGGGCCGAGGGCAACGAGGGCGGCGAGTCCGAGACCGTCATCGGCCGCTGGCTCGCCTCCCGGGGCAACCGCTCCGACATCGTCGTCGCCACCAAGGTCGGCGCCCACCCCCGCTTCAAGGGCCTCTCCGCCACCACCATCAAGGCGGGCGCGGAGGAGTCCCTGCGCCGCCTCGGCACCGACCACATCGACCTCTACTACACGCACTTCGACGACGAGTCCGTCCCGGTCGAGGAGATCGTCACCGCCCTCGACCAGCTGGTGAAGGACGGCAAGGTGCGGGCCGTCGCCGCCTCCAACATCTCCCCGGAGCGGCTGCGCGCCTCCCTCGACTTCGCCGAGGCCGAGGGCCTCACCCGGTACGTCGCCCTCCAGCCGCACTACAACCTGGTCTCCCGCGACACCTACGAGGGCCCGCTCCTGGAGACCGTCGAGCGGGCCGGGCTCTCGGCCGTCCCGTACTACGGGCTCGCGGCCGGCTTCCTCACCGGCAAGTACCGCCCCGGCACCACCGTCGACAGCGTCCGCGCCTCCGGTGCCGCCGGGCACCTGGACACCGAGCGGGGCCGGGCCGTGCTCTCCGCCCTCGACACGGTCGCCGAGGCGCACGAGGCGGAGCTCGCCACCGTCGCCCTCGCCTGGCTCGCCGCCCGGCCGACCGTCGCCGCGCCGATCGCCTCGGCCCGCACGGTCGAACAGCTCCCGGCCCTCGTGGCCGCCGCCGACCTGAAGCTGACGGAGGCCGAAGTCGAGCTCCTCACCAAGGCCTCGGCGGTCTAGCCCGAGCTAACTCCTGTACGGGTTGTAGCCGTCGTAGTCCAGGTACTGCGGCGGCGCCCAGGCCCGGCCCGTCGCCCGCGCCGCGTACGTGAGGGCCGGGGAGGCGACCGCGCGGCGCTGCCACAGGTGGTGCAGCAGCTCCTGCTCCCGGGCCGGGAAATCGGGTCCCGCCGTGCCGCGCCTGGCCCGGTCCCGCAGGAACGCCAGGGTCGTCGCGAACGACTCGTACTCGCCGACCGCCTGCGCGGCCGGCCGGCCGTACGTCCGGGCGGCGAACGAGCGGGCCATCTGCCGGGCGCGCATCGAGGACAGCGCGAGCGGCTCGGTCGGGGCGAGCCAGCCGGCCGCCGCGTACGCCGGGAGCTCCCCGGATATCGTGCGCAGCTCCCGCTGCCGGCTCCACACCGCCAGCCAGGTCAGCAGGCCGAAGGCGGGGACCATGAGCGCCCCGTACACCGCGTAGAAGGCCAGCGGGCCGCCGAAGGTGGCCGAGCCGTTCCAGGCGGCGTGCAGGCCCATGGCGAGCAGCAGCCCGGCGAGCGGCAGCAGCACCCGGCGCAGCCGCTTGCCGCGCGGCGCGAGGGCGGCGAAGCCGAAGCCGATGCCGGTGAGCACGGTGAAGAGCGGGTGCGCGAACGGCGACATCACGACCCGTACGAAGAAGGTCGCGGCGGTCACCGAACCCAGACCGGAGGAGCCGAACTCCTGGTCCTCGCCGAAGGCGTTGCCGAGATAGAGGATGTTCTCGGTGAAGGCGAAGCCGGTCGCGGTGAAACCGGCGACGACGACGCCGTCGACGAGACCGCCGAAGTCCTTCCGGCGGAAGAGGAAGAGCAGCAGGACCGCGGCGGCCTTCGCGCTCTCCTCCACCACCGGCGCGATGACGGTGGCGCCGAGCGTGTCGGCGGAGTCCGGATCGGCCGTGGCGGTGGCGATCCAGCGGACCGCGAAGGAGTTCGCCAGGATCGCGACGAGCGCGGCGGCGAAGGCGCCCCAGGCGAACGCGAACAGCATGTTCTTCCAGGGGCCCGGCTCGACCCGGTCGAGCCAGCGGAACGCCGACATCAGCAGCGGTACGGGGAGGACGGCGAGGCCGAGGCCGACGAGGAAGCCCTGCGTGCCGGTCTGCTCGCGGACCAGCGCCAGGATGACCAGGGCGCAGAGCGCGAGCAGCGTCACGACGGCGATCGCGCGGACCAGCCGGCTGCGCCAGAAGGCCCGGCGCGGCCGGTAGCGCCACTGCGATCGGTCGGCGGCGGCGGGGAAGGCCGGCTCCTCGGTGTCCCGGTGCGGGACGGGAGCGGCGTACGGCGGGGCGCCGGCGGCGGGGTTCGACACGTGATCGACCCTAACGACCGGCGCCGACAGCGGCGACGGAGTTAGCCGCTCCCCGTCACTTCCTCCGGAAGAGAAGGTCGTGCACGACATGCCCCTTGTCGAGGCCCTGGCCCTCGAAGCGGGTGAGGGGGCGGAAGTCGGGGCGGGGCGCGTAGCCGCCGTCGGCCTGGGTGTTCTCGTAGTCCGGATGCGCGGAGAGCACCTCCAGCATCTGTACGGCGTACTCCTCCCAGTCCGTGGCGCAGTGGAGCACCGCTCCGGGCTTCATCCGCGGCGCGAGGAGGCTGAGGAACTCGGGCTGGATGAGCCGGCGCTTGTGGTGGCGGGCCTTGGGCCAGGGGTCAGGGAAGTAGACCCGGCAGCCGTCGAGGGCGGCGTCGCCGAGCATCTCGCGGAGGAGGATGATCGCGTCGCCGTTGGCGACGCGGACGTTGGTGAGGCCGTTCCGGTCTGCGAGGCCGAGGAGATTGCCCTGGCCGGGGGTGTGGACGTCCACGGCGAGGATGCCGGTGCCGGGGTCGGCGGCGGCCATCTGGGCGGTGGCCTCGCCCATGCCGAAGCCGATCTCGAGGACGACGGGCAGGCCGTCGAACATCTCGTTCAGATCGAGGACCCGCTTGCCGTCGATGTCGAGGCCCCAGTCGGGCCAGCGCTTCAGCATGGCCTCGGCCTGGCCGTACGTGACACGGCTGCGGCGCGGCTGGAAACTGCGGATCCGCCGCTCGTGGTGGGCGCCGGCGGGATCGGGCATGGGCCCCTCGCCGGGGGCGAACATCCGACTGCCGCGGCGTGCGACGGAGGGTGCGGGCTCGGCGACGGGCTGCGGCCCGTTCTCAATCTGCTCAGACACAATGCGCCCAATTCTACGGCGAGCGCCGAGGTGAATCGGGGGCGAGCGCCCGGCCGGGCGGTGCCCCGGTCTGCCCCCGTGTGCCCGCGCCCGCCCGGGCGGTGCCCCTGGTCCGCCCCCGTGTGCCCGCGCCCGCCCGGGCGGTGCCCCTGGTCCGCCCCGTGTGGGCAATCGTCCCGCATGGGGGTCCCCCCAGGACGAAGTCCTAGGGGGAGGGACGGGTGGGCACACGGGACGGCGCCCTTCAGCGGCGCCTCCGCGTTCCGCGCCTGGACCCGCACCCCATGTGCCCAGCGGGTGGTGCGGGTCAGGGCGCGGGAGCCTCTGGCGCTGGCAAGGGCGCCGTCCGTTGTGCCCACCCGTTCCGCCCCGGCGGAACGATTGCCCACAACGGGCGTGGGCGCCGTCCGTTGCGGGTGGGCACCGCCCCGGTGGAACGCATGCCCACAACGGGGGGCCGAAGCGCGGCCCGCAACGGTGGGGCGCAGGCCCAGAACGGCTACAGGCAGGTCAGGGCGCGGCCTGCGACCTCGCGGCCGATCGGCAGCGACGCCGTCGCCGCAGGCGAAGGCGCGTTCAGGACGTGCACCGTCCGCGGAGCCTCGCGGATCAGGAAGTCGTCGACCAGCGTCCCGTCCCGCAGCACCGCCTGCGCCCGCACCCCCGGCGCCGCCCGCCGCAGGTCGGACTCCGAGACGATCGGCAGCAGCCGCCGCACCGCCTCGGTGAAGGCCCGCTTCGAGACCGACCGGTGCAGCTCGCCCGCGCCGTACCGCCAGTGCGCGCGGGCGATCGCCCACGAGCCGGGCCACGCCAGGGTCGCGCCCAGTTCGCGCGGGCGGACGACGGACCAGCCGTACCCCTCCTTCGCGAGCGCCGGGACCGCGTTCGGCCCGATGTGGACGCCGCCGTCGATCCCCCGCGTCAGGTGCACCCCGAGGAACGGGAAGGCGGGGTCGGGGACCGGGTAGACCAGGCCCCGGACCAGCGAGGGGTCCGCGAGCTCGTAGTACTCCCCTCGGAAGGGGACGATCCGCATGCCGGGGTCGTCGCCGGCGAGCCGCGCGATCCGGTCGCAGTGCAGCCCCGCGCAGTTGACGAGGACCTTCGCGCGGACGACCCGGCCGTCCGCCGTGCGCACGGCGACGCCCCAGGACCGCCGGTCGATGACGGTGACCTCCGCGCCGTACAGGATCCGGGCCCCGGAGGCCGAGGCGAGGCGCTCCGACACCGCCCCGTAGTCGCAGATCCCGGTCGTGCCGACGTGGATCGCGGCGAGTCCCCGGACCCGCGGCTCGTACTCGCTGATCTGCGCGGGGCCGAGCTCGCGCACGGGGATGCCGTTCTCCCGGCCGCGCTGCACGAGCGCGTGCAGCCGGGGCAGCTCCTCGCGCGTGGTGGCGACGATCAGCTTCCCCGTCACCTCGTGCGGAATGCCCCACTCCGCGCAGAACTTGACCATTTCGGCCGCGCCCTCGACCGCGAACCGCGCCTTGAGCGACCCGGGACGGTAGTAGATCCCGCTGTGGATCACCCCGCTGTTGCGCCCGGTCTGGTGGCGCGCGAGGGCGTGCTCCTTCTCCAGGACCGTGACCCGCGTGCCGGGGGCGGCACGCGTCAGCGCGTACGCCGTCGAGAGACCGACGATCCCGCCGCCGATCACCAGCACGTCACAGTCAAACACCAGCGCCACCTCCCACCCCCGATAGTGCACTGGCCCACTGACAATGCCGCTAAACGCCCACACCGTGGGACGCGTGTCACGTCGGGGCGCCGCCGCGCGCCGGGGCCGGGTCTCACGCCGGAGCGACGAGCAGCGGCCGGGCCCGTTCGCGCAGTTCCACGACGCGCGGTTCGTCCCCGTACGGTTCGAGCCGGTGCAGCAGATCCCGTACGTACTCGGTGGTCCGCGCCGAGGAGATCCGCCCCGCCACCTCCACCGCGCGCGTGCCCGCCGCGCAGGCCGCGTCCAGGTTGCCCGACTCCAGCTCGGCCACCGCCGACACCACGAGCCGCAGCCCGTGCGAGCGGACGAACTCCTCCGTCGGCCGGGACAGCGCCTGCTCGGTGAAGCGCCGCACCTCGCGCGGCATGCGCAGGTCCCGGTAGCACTCGGCGGCGTCGGCGCAGAACCGGTCGTACGAGTAGAAGCCGAGCCACGTCGGGTCGGCGTCGCCCTCCCGGGACCGCTCCAGCCAGCCCTCGGCGGACTTGAGCGCGGCCGCCGCGGCCACCCCGTCGCCGGCCTTGGCGTGCGCGCGGGCCTCGACGAGCCGGAAGAACGACATGGTGCGGGCGGTGGCGAGCCCCCGGTTCCGTTCGAGGGCGGCCTGGGCGAGGTCGACGCCCTCGTCGGCGAAGCCCCGGTAGGTGGCCTGGAGGGACATGGAGGCGAGGACGTACCCGCCGAGGGGCACGTCGGCGGCGGCGCGGGCGAGCCGCAGCGCCTGGATGTAGTAGCGCTGGGCGGCCTCCTGCTGTCCGGTGTCGAAGGCCATCCAGCCGGCGAGCCGGGTGAGCTCGGCCGTCGCGCCGAACAGGTTCCGCCCGACCTCGTCCGAGTACGAGCCGAGCAGCAGCGGCGCCGCGTCCACCCGTAAGCACTCGGGCACCATCGACGAGCGCCAGTCGCCGCCGCCGTACTTGGAGTCCCAGCGGCGCGCGTCCTCGGCGGCCTCGCGGAGCTTGGCGACATCGCTGTGGCCCACGCGCACGTGCTCCGAGGCGGCCGCGGCGGTGCCGGTGCCCGCGACGGGCCGCGGGACCTCGCGCTCCACCGACGGGTCGGCGGGGGTTATCAGCCAGCGGGACGCGGGCGTCGCGTACGCGCTGACGGCGAAGGATCCGGCGAGCGACTGCCAGATGCCGCCGCCGGCCCGCCGCCCGGCGAGATCGAGGCGGTACAGGTCGGTGGCCGAGCGGACCGCCTCGCCCACGTCGCGCGGGAAGGCGAGCCCGACCTCGGGCGCCGGGTCGGCGTCCGCGAGCCCGATCTCGTGCAGCGGCACGGGCCGGCCCAGCTTCTGGCCGATCGCGGCGGCGATCAGGTGCGGGGCGGCGCCCTGCGGCACCATGCCCTTGGACACCCAGCGGGCGACCGAGGTCTTGTCGTAACGAAGCGTCAGACCCCGTTGTGCGCCGAGGTCGTTGACGCGCCGGGCGAGCCCGGCGTTGCTGATTCCCGCGAGGGCGAGAACCGTGCCGAGCTTTTCGTTCGGCCCGCGTTGCTCCCTGGACATGACGCCACCCCTCGACAACCCAGACGGCCGCCACGACGCCGGGCATAGGCGTGCGGCATTCGTAAACACAGCGTAGTTCGCCGCATCCCTACCGTTAAGGGGCGGTGTTCCGTATGGCGAGATTGTTGTGTGAACGTGCGACCGGCGGGGCCGGCGGATCGGCTCGTGCTCCGGCCGTGTGGCCGTGCGCCCGGCCGTGCGCTCTCGTCCGTCCGGTGGGGGAGCGCTTCCATGAGTACTGCGTGGGTCGGCCCGCTCGGCCGGGAGCGGAGTCCCGGACCGGTGGGCTGGGGGACACCGTCGCCCCATTCCCCGCGGGCGGCGGACGGCGCCGGGAGGCGGGAGCGCCTCCCGGGCTGCCGAGGCACGGAGTTGCGCCCGGAGGCCCGCCGAAACCTCCGACGGGGAGCGATATTTGGCCGAATGACGCCGGTGTGAAGCCGGTGTGCGGCCGATCGTCAACTGGCCCATGCCAGGGGCGCATTCGGCTTTGGCGCGCGTGCACCCGGACACCGCCCCGTGCGCCGTTGTCGTGGCAGCATGTCCTCCACCGAAACGGATGTGGAGGCGCCGATGCGATGGCTGGTGGGCTGGAGCAGTGTCGCCGCGAGCTTCGCAACGACCGCGGGGGGCCGGGCGGGGACGGCGAACGGCACGTACGGCTCATCCTCTTCGTACGGCTCCGGACTCCCGTACGGCTCCGGACACCCCTCCGCCTCCGGACACCCGGCCGACTCCGGATACGCCGCCGGCACCGACCGCGCCGCCGAGGGGCGCACGGTGCAGCCGGTGGGCGCACAACTCCTGTGGGGCGACCCCGATCCGCTCTGGGCGGTCGGCGACTGGCGCCCCGACGAGGTGCGCGTGGTCGCCGTCGACGACCAGACCCGCCTGGCGGTGCTCGGCTGCTGCGCCGCGAGCGACGAGGAGCTGCGGATCGGCCTGCTCACCGCGCGCGGGGGCGCGTTGCGGCATCTGACCGCCTGGCCCGGCAGCTACACCGCCGTCGTGAAGGCCGGCCGCCGCGTCACCGTCACCGGCGACCTCGCGGGCGCCCGGCCGGTGTTCCACACCCCGTGGGCGGGCGGCACCGCGTACGCCACCGCCGCCCTGCCGCTCGCCGACCTCGTCGAGGCCCAGCTCGACATCGGCCATCTCGCCGCCCTGCTCGCCTGCCCCGAGACCCCGGAGGCGCTGCGCGACTCCACCCCGTACGAAGGGGTACGGCGGGTGCCGCCCGGCCACGCGCTGATCCTGCGGGAGGGCTCGCGCGAGATCACCGGCTACGAGCAGGTGGCCTCGCTCGCCGTCGCGGCGCCGGAGGCCGACCCCCGCCAGGCCGTCGAAGGGGTACGGGACGCCCTGGTCGAGGCCGTACGCGCCCGGCTCACCGCCCCCCGGCACGCGCCCGAGGTGCCGCTCCCCGACCCGGGCCCGGTCCCCGGCATGGGGCCGGCCGACCGGCGCGCGGCCCGGGGCGCGGGCCCGGCGCCCGGCATCGGCGCCGACCTGTCGGGCGGCAGCGCCTCCGGCACGCTCGCGCTGCTCGCGGCGGGCCTGCCGGGGGTGCCGGGCACGATCATCGGGCTCGGCACGGGCGCGGGGGAGCGGCTGCTCGCGGTCACCTTCAACGACCTGGCGACGCGGGCCGGTGCGCGGCGCACGGCTGAGCTGGAGCGGGCGCGCACGATCGCCTCCGACCCCCGGCTGCACCACGTGGTCGTCGCCGGGGGCGAGGAGGCGCTGCCGTACGCGGCGCTGGACGGCCCGCTCACCGACGAGCCAGGACCCGCCCTGGTCACGGCCGAGCGGCACCGCCGGCGGCTCGCGGGCGGCAGCGCCGACCACTTCACCGGGATGGGCGCGAAGCAGGTCCTGGACGCGCACCCGGCGCGGCTGGCCGACCTGTTGATGGACCGCAGGCGCCGCTCCCTGGTGCGGCCGGTGACCGCGCTCGCCAAGGCCTCGGGACCGTCGGCGGGCTCGCTGCTGGTGCCGCTGACCGTCTACCGGGCGGCGCGGAAGCTGGCCCGTACCCCGTACCGGACGGGCCTGGAGGCGGCGGCCCGCCGGGTCCTGGAGGCGAACCGCACGGCCCCGGACGGCTTCGGCCCCCTCGAGGCCTCGCTCTCCGCCCTCACCTGGTCGCGGCCGGGGCCCGCGGCGCGCTGGCTGACGGGGGAGGCCCTCGCTGAAGTATCGGTTCGCCTGAACCGGGCGGCGACGCTCCCGACGTCCGTCCAGCGCCCCGGCGAGGCACGCGCGCGTGCGGCCCTCGCCCGCGCGGCGGCCGACCACCGGGTCCTGGAGCAGGCGGCGGAGATCCGCGGCCAGCGCCTCCACGCCCCGTTCCTCGACAACCAGGTCGTACGGGCCTGCCGGGACCTCCCCGAATCGCTCCGGGTCCAGCCGGACGCCCGGGCCGGCGTCCTGCGCACGGTCCTGTCCGGCGCCGGCGTCCACGACCTCCCCGCCGGCTGGGGCGCCCCCCACCCGGCGGTCCCGGCCGCCGCCGCGCGCGCGGGCCTGCGCGCCGCGCTCCCCGAGCTGCTCGCCCTCTTCTCCGCACCGCTCCTCGCGGACGCGGGTCTGATCGAGGCCCGTGTGGTCCGCAAGGCCCTCAGCGCGGCGGCCGACGGCGCCCCCGTCCCCCTCGACGGCCTCGCCGACCTCGTCTCCACCGAACTCTGGCTCCGCCGCCTCATCGCCCGCCGGGGCTCCTGCTGGACGGACACCTCGACCCCCCGGGCTCCCCGCGCGGCCCAGGGGCCCCTGATCCCGGCGTCCAGGCGGTCGCTGTCGGCGTGAGGCTCCGCCATGCGGGCGAAACGTCACAGCACGCTCGTTCGAATGAAAGCTTCCCGGACTCCGATCCCGGGTGCGACCTAAGCTGAAACCGTCGCACCCGAGCGAAGGAGGTCCGCTGTGGCCATGCCGTTGCCGGTCCCGGGGGAGTCGTTCTCCGAGGGCATGCCCGACCGTGAGGGCGCGAGTACCCAGGAGACCTTCGAGCTGTTCAATGCGCTGGCCCCCAAGGGCTGGCGCGTGGAGCTGATCGAAGGGGAGATCTACGTGGTGCCTCCGGCCAATGGCGAGCACGAGGAGATCGTGACCGAGGTGGTGGAGCAGGTCATCGCCCGTCGCACCGACCGCGAGCTGCGCAACTTCACCGGCGTCGGCCTCAGCCTGCCCGGGATCAACGAAACTGTCAGGGTCATCCCCGACCTCGTCATCGCCCCCAAAGGCAGCTTCGACGACCAGCAGGAGTGGCACGCGCCCGACCCGGTCCTCCTCGTCGCCGACGTGACCTCGTCCTCCACCGCGAGCCGCGACCGCGTCCAGAAGATCCGGGCCTACGCCCGCGCCGGCATCCCGCTCTACCTGCTGATCGACCGCGAGGCGGGAGAGGCCGTCGTCTGCTCCGAGCCCGCCGGGGACGACTACGGCCACAAGTCCATCCACAAGCTGGGGACGGTCGTCCCCCTCCCCGCGCCTCTCGGCCTCGACCTGGACACCGGCGCCTTCTGAAGCCCCGAACCCCGGGGACCCACCGGGGTAAACCCCGAGGCGCCCGCCCCGGCCACCCGACACAATGGGTCGGTGCGGTATCTCATCCTCGGCACCACCGAGGCCCTTCGTCCCGACGGCTCCCCGCTCCCCCTCGGCGGCGCCCGGCTGCGGGCCCTGCTCGCCGCCCTCGCGCTGCGCGGCGGACGTGCCGTCTCCGTCGGCGAGCTCGCCGACGACGTGTACGGGGACGACCCGCCGCAGGACGCCCCAGCCGCCCTCCAGGCCCTCGTCGGCCGGCTCCGCCGCATCCTCGGCCGGGAGGCCGTCGACTCCACCCCGGGCCCCGGCTACCGGCTCGCCGCCGGCCCCGACGACATCGACCTGTACGTCTTCCAGCGCCGGGTCAGGGACGGCGCCGCCCGCCTCGACGCCGGCGACCCCGACACCGCCGCCGCCCTCCTCCGCGAGGCCCTCGGCCTCTTCCGCGGCCCCGCCCTCGCCGACCTCCCCGACCCGGCCGGCGTCCGCCCCGAGGCCCAGCGGCTCGCGGCGCTCCGGCAGCGCGTCGAGGCCGATCTGCGCCGGGGTGCCACCGACGGACTCGTACCGGAGCTGACCGAGCTCACCACCACGTACCCGTACGACGAGGCCTTCCGCGCCCAGCTCATCCGCGCCCTGCGGGCCGAGGGCCGGCACGCCGACGCCCTCACCGCGTACGAGTCGGCCCGCCGCACCCTCGCGGACGCCCTCGGCGCCGACCCGGGACCGGAACTCACCGCCCTCCACCGGGAACTCCTCACCGGCGCGCCCCCGAACCCGCCCGCGCCGATCCGCCCGCCAGCGCCGACGCCCCCGACCGGGACGGACCCCGCCCCGAGCCGTACGGACGGCCCCGCCCGGCCGTCCGCCCACGAGCCCGCGCACGACGGACCCGCTCAACCGTCCGCCGCCCGAGAGCCCGCGCGCGACCACCCCGCCCCCGAGGCCGGCAACATCCGCCCCCGCCTCACCTCCTTCGTCGGCCGCGAGCCCGAACTCGACGCCCTCCACGCCGACCTGAACCGCTCCCGGCTCGTCACGCTCACCGGCCCCGGCGGCTCCGGCAAGACGCGGCTCGCCGAGGAGGCCGCGGTCCGGGCCGTCGGCCCCGCCGCCTGGATCGCCGAGCTCGCCCCGCTCGACGACCCCGAAGCCCTCCCCGGCGCCGTCCTCTCCGCGCTCCGCCTCCGCGAGATCAACCTGATCACCCGCGACGGGGTCCCGCTCCAGGACGACCCCACCGCCCACCTCGTCGAGCACCTGGCACGCCGCCCGCTCCTCCTGGTCCTCGACAACTGCGAGCACGTGATCGACGCGGCCGCCGCCCTCGCCGAGACCCTCCTCACCCACTGCCCGCAGCTCCGCATCCTCGCCACCAGCCGTGAACCCCTCGGTGTCCCGGGCGAGTCGGTCCGCCCCGTCGAGCCCCTCCCGCCCGACCCCGCCCACCGCCTCTTCGCGGAGCGGGCCCGCACCGTGCGCCCCTCCTTCGACCTCGCGAAGGACGGCGGCGAGGCCGTCGACGAGATCTGCCGCCGCCTCGACGGCCTGCCGCTCGCCATCGAACTGGCCGCCGCCCGGCTGCGCCTCCTCACCCCGCGCCAGATAGCCGACCGCCTCGACGACCGCTTTCTTCTCCTCACCTCCGGCTCACGGACCGTCCTGCCCCGCCAGCAGACGCTCCGCGCCGTCGTCGACTGGTCCTGGGACCTGCTCGACCCGGCCGAGCGCACCCTGCTCCGCCAGGTGTCCGTCTTCGCCGGGGGCTGGGACCTGGCCGCCGCCGAGGCCCTCTCCCCGTACGCCGCCGACGTCCTGGGCGCCCTGGTCGACAAGTCCCTCGTGGTCGCCACCCCCACCGAGGGCGGCGAGATGCGCTACCGGCTCCTGGAGACCATCCACGAGTACGCGACCGAGCGCGCCGCCGAGGAACCGGAGCTGCTCGCCACCACCGAGGCCGCCCACACCGCCCACTTCACGGCCCTCGCCGAGACCGCCGAGCCCCGGCTCCGTTCGGGGGAGCAGCTGCCGTGGATCGACCGTGTGGAGCGCGACCTCGACAACATCCGGGCCGCCCTCCACCGCACCCTCGTCACCTCCCCCGACGAGGCCGGCGCGCTCCGGCTCGTCTTCGCCATGGGCTGGTTCTGGTGGCTGCGCAACTACCGTCCCGAGGGCCTGGCCTGGGTGGAGCGCGCGCTCGCCCTGGGCGAGGACCCGGACGACCCGGCCGACCCCCGCTACTGGCCCCGCATGCACCTGCGCATGCTGCACTTCTTCCTCGCCGTCGAGAACCAGACGCTGGGGAACTTCAAGGATCCGGCGTCCCTCGCGCTGGTCCGCCGCGTGCGCACCGCGTTCGGCGAGGAGCCCGGCCCCGAGGCCGCCCGCTTCCCCGGTCTGCTCTGGCCCTTCACCGCGTACCTCACCGAGGACGCGGCCACGATCCGCGGCCTCCTCGACGTCGCCGTCGACAACTGCCGCCGCCACGGCGGCGACTGGGAGCTCGGCGTCAGCCTCATGTTCCGTACGCACATGGTCGTCGACATGCCCGGCGGCATGCCCGGTCTCGACGAGGCCCTGGCGGAGCTCCGCGACATCGCCCGCCGCGTCGGCGACCGGTGGATGGCGGCGCAGATCGAGAGCGCGGCCGGCGAGGCCCACACGATGCGGGGCCGGCACGCGGAGGCGGGCGAGGCGTACGAGGAGGCCCTCGGTCTCGCCCGTGAGGTCGGCGCCCACGCCGAGGCACCCTTCCTCCTGGCCCGCCTGGCCGAACTGTCCTACCGGGCGGGCGACATGGAGGCCGCCGAGCGGATCCTCGACGAGGCGTCACGGGAGGCCGAGCGCTATCACGTACGGGACACCCAGACGTACGTCGCCTTCCTCCGCGCCGCCCTCGCCCTCTCCCGCGGCGAGATCGGGCAGGCCCGCGCCGATCTGGAGGAGGCCGGCCGGTCGGTCGCGCTCGGCACACCGCCGCCGCACTTCGAGGCGGCGGTGACCGGACTCGCCGCCCGCGTCGAGGCGTACGAGGGCAAGGGCGCGGTCGCCGTCGCCACGGCCGTCAGCGCGCTCCGCACCGCGCGGGACGCCCAGTGCGCCGACGCCATCACCACCGGCCTCGCGGAGATCCTCGCGATCGCCCTGGCCGAGGCGGGCGAGGCCGAGCCGGCCATGCGGGTCATGGCCGCCGCGGACGGCTGGCGCGCGGGCACGCCCCGCTCGGTCCCCGAGCTGCGGGACTACGAGTCCGTGACGGCCCGGGCGCTCGCCGAGCTCGGCGAGTCCGGCCTGGCCGCGGCCCGCGCGGCCGGCGCGGGACTCGGCGTCGACGAGGTCCTCGGTCTCGCCGAAGCCCTCGCTCCCGCTCCGTCGGCCTCCGGGGCGGCCGTCAGGAGCAGCTGATCCGGGACTCCGCCCAGTCGGCGACGGCGGCCCGGCCGAACGGCGTGTGTTCCTCCACCACGAGCCGGATCGTGGAGAGGCCCGCGAGGTCGACGTGCACGGGGACGGGCGGGTCGTCCGCGCGGACGACGTCGGAGCGCCAGAGCCGCTCCCCGTCCCCGTAGACGGAGAAGCGGACGCCGCCGACGCCGAGCTGGGCGCTCAGGTCGTCGACGCCGACGACGGCGTCGTAACTCGTGCACGGCCGGTTGAGGTCGATGAGCAGTGAGGACGGCGCGTGGACGCTGACCCCGTGCGCGTACCGGGTGCCGCCGATGGACAGGCCGTTGCGCTGCCACATCCAGCTGCTGTCCGAGAGGGAGACCTCGGGCTTGGTGCCGTCGCCGAAGATCCCGTACTGCAGCTCGTTGACCTGGTAGACGGACGGCGGCGCGGGCGGCGGCGTCGCCTTCGGGGAGGGCTTCGGGGAGGGCTTCGGCGGGGGCGGCGTCGGCTTGGGCGTGGGCTTCGGAGAGGGCGGCGGCGTCGGCTTCGGGGTGGGCTTCGGCGTCGGCTTGGGGCTGGGCTTCGGGGACGGCGGCGGGGGCGGCGGCTCGGAGGTGACGGCCGGGGCGGGCGGCGCGGGCTTCGGGGACGGCTTCGCCGGGGGCGCGGGCTCGGGCGCGATCGGGGTGACGACCGGCTGGGTGGGCTTGGGCGCGGCCACGGGCTGCGGGTCCCCGGCCATCGCCCAGACGAGCCCGGCGGCCGCGGCGACCGCTATGGCCGCCGCGATCCCGGCCTTCGCGGGAGCGCCGAGCCCTTCGGCGGCGACACCGCCCGAGGCGGCACCCCCGGAGGAGCCGGACGCGGCGGCCGCGGCGCCCGCACCGGCCGCGGCGGCGGTGCCGCCGGCGACGACGCCGGCGGCCTTGAGCGAGTACCCGGCGGCGAACCAGCCGATGACGGCGACGGGCAGGAGCGCGGGGATCCCGGCGTTCACATGGGCCAGTTCACCGGCGGCGAGCCGGCACTTGGCGCATTCGTCCAGGTGCTTGCGCAGGCCGCGCTCGGCCCGCATCCGCAGTCCGCCGCGCGCGTAGGCGCCGAGCCGGTCCGCGTAGCGGGCGCAGTCGCCGCCCGCGGTGAGGGACTGGCTGACGTGCGCCTGGAGGTAGGCCTGCTTGAGGCCCTCGCGGGCGCGGCTGGCGAGCACGGCCGTGGCATTGGCGGTCAGTCCGAAGAGCGGGGCGACCTCGCTCGGGGACTCCTCCTCGACGGTGGTGTGCCACAGCACGGCCTGCCAGCGCTCGGGCAGCGAGCGGAAGGCCTGCATGGCGAGGGACTGCTCGGCCTCGTGCATGGCGCGGACGTCCGCGCCGAGGTCCATCGTGTCTTGGTCGGAGACCTCGGAGGAGCGGGCGGCGTCCGCGGCGAAGACCGCGAAGTCCTCGACGAGGTGTTCCCGCTTCTGGGTCCTGGCCCAGTTCGCGGCGACCCGCCGGACGGTGGTCATGAGGTAGGCGCGCACTGCCTGTTCGGGCCCGGCCCCGCCGCGTACCGCCTGGAGGGTGCGGGCGAAGACCTCGGCGGTGAGGTCGTCGGCGGTGTGCGCGTCCCGGCAGCAGGTCCTGGCGTAGCGGCGGACGGCATCGGAGTGGCGGCGGAACAGCTCCTCGTACGCGGAGTCGTCGCCGTCCCGCATGAGCTGGACGAGCTCGGCGTCGGCGGGCGGCAGTTCGAGCGGCGGCGGGAGTACGGTGTCGGGCTCGGGCTCTTCGAGATCGGCGAAGGTGTCGTGGTCCTCGGCGGCGCCGGGGCCGGCGGCTCCCGGTCCGACGGCCGCCCCCGCGACGGATCCGGCCCGGGCACCCGGCCCGCCGGGCTTGCCCTCACGCTGCGGCGGCACACTCGCGTCGATCGGCTCGCTCCGTACGGGCGACGCAGCCGGCGATCCGGGGGAGGGGGCCGGAGCGCCGGAGAGACCCCCCGGCCCGCCCTGGCTCGGAACGTGCCCGGAGGAAAGGCCTCCGGTCTCCGCGCCGCCGCTGCCCAGCGGATCGTCCCGACTGTCACCGCTCATCGCGGAAGCCCCCGTACGCACGCCCAGACCGAAATATTGGCCAAGCGTGCCACAGAGGGAGGGCATGCCGAAGCGCCGAGTCCACTTACCACTCGTCCGGGGCGACTTCGTGTATCCGGGCGTAACCGCTCACACGTTCGTGTCATGCTCATTGGTCCGCCCGGACCACGAAAGGTCCTAGCGGGAGCGCAGCCCCTCGAGAAGGATGTCGAGGAGCCGGGCCGAGGCCGCCGCCTGCTGCACCGCGTCCGGCAGGGCCGGGGCGGCGGTGGCGATGACGAGGAGGACGTCCGCCACGGTCACGTCCGTCCGCAGCTCACCCGCCTCACGCGCCCGGTCGACCAGCCGGCCGACGACCTCCAGGAGCTCCGAGGCCCCCGCGTCGTCCCGCTCGTCCGCCGGCACCCCGCGCGGCCCGACCACGCGTGCGTCGCCCGGCTCGGCGACACCCCGCTGGTACGGCACCCGCGCCGCCCCGTCCGTCTCGTCCGCGCCGAGCGGCACCCCGGACTCGTCCACGCCCACCCGCAGCACCTGCGGCGGCAGAAGACGGCCCGCACCGGAGGCCACCGAGGTCCGCAGGAACCGGGAGAGCGCCGACCACGGCTCCTCCTCCTGGCCCAGCGCGGCCCGCGCCTGCTCGGTCAGCCGGGAGGTCTCCTCCTCGGCTATCCGCCGCACCAGCACGTCCTTGCTGGGGAAGCGGCGGTAGACGGTGCCGACCCCGACGCGGGCGCGGCGCGCCACGTCCTCCATCGGAGCCCCGTAGCCGAGCTCGCCGAACACCTCGCGCGCGGCACGCAGCACGTGCTCCAGATTGCGCTGGGCGTCCACCCGCAGCGGCGCGGACCTGCCGCCCGCCACCGGCGCGACGCCCCGCGGCTCTCCCGTCCCCGGGACGTGCCCGTCGACGGTCGCCGTTCCGACGCCCGACTGCCAGCCTGAATCCTGAATCTGCATAAGCGTTCCCCCGCTCATGATGTCTCCCCCCGGAGACTCCCCGCCCTGATACGGGGCCTCCGACGGACAAGCGCTTCGGTCCACGCGCGCGCCCGATCCGACACCCCGACGAAGTACGAACATAGTTGAGTCGGGGTCAATTCAGAAGGGGGAGTTCCGTACGGTGCGCCCCCCGATCGGAGCAAGGCCCGGAAGACTCCCGATTCCGACCCCTCTCCGAACCGGCCCCACCCGGCGTGACCTGCACGGATCCCTCCGCATCACACGTGCGCGCCACCCCGCGCCTCCGTACCCCTCCGGTCACACAATTTGCCGAGCCTGTGGACAAACCACGGACGGGGGTGCGTCATGGGACAGTGACCGAACCTGCGCGCATTCTCGTGGTCGGCGGTGGCTACGTCGGCATGTACACCGCGCTGCGCCTCCAGCGGCAGCTCGGGGCCGAGCTCAGAGCCGGCACCGCCGAGATCGTGGTGGTCACCCCCGAGCCGTACATGACGTACCAGCCGTTCCTCCCGGAGGCCGCGGCGGGCAACATCTCCCCGCGCCACGTCGTCGTGCCGCTCCGCCGCGTCCTCGACCGCTGCCGCGTCGTCATCGGCGAGGTCCGGTCCGTCGACCACGCCAAGCGCACCGCGACCCTCTCCACCCTCGCCACCGAGGAGGAGGGCACCGGCGCCGTCGAGATGACGTACGACGAGCTGGTCGTCGCGCCCGGCTCCGTCTCCCGCACCCTCCCGGTCCCCGGCCTGGCCGACCACGGCATCGGCTTCAAGACCGTCGAGGAGGCCATCGGCCTGCGTAACCACGTCATCGAGCAGATGGACATCGCCTCCTCCACCCGCGACCCCGCCATCCGCGACGCGGCCCTCACCTTCGTCTTCGTCGGCGGCGGCTACGCGGGCGTGGAGGCGCTCGCCGAGCTGGAGGACATGGCCCGCTACGCCGCGCGGTACTACCACAACATCAAGCCCGAGGACCTGCGCTGGGTCCTCGTCGAGGCCTCCGACCGGATCCTCCCCGAGGTCGGCGAGGACATGGGCCGGTACACCGTCCGCGAGCTGCGCGGCCGGAACATCGACGTGCGCCTGGAGACCCGCCTGGAGTCCTGCGAGAACCGGGTCGCCGTCCTCAGCGACGGCACCCGACTGCCCACCCGTACCGTCGTCTGGACCGCCGGCGTGAAGCCGGCGCCCGTCCTCGCCGCCACCGACCTGCCGCTGAACGAACGCGGCAGGCTCCGCTGCACCGCCCACCTCGCCGTCGAGGGCGTCGCGCACGCCTGGGCGGCCGGCGACGCCGCCGCCGTCCCCGACGTGACGGCGAAGGAACCCGGCAAGGAGTGCGCGCCCAACGCCCAGCACGCGCTGCGCCAGGCCAAGGTCCTCGCCGAGAACATCGCGGCCTCCCTGCGCGGGCAGCCGCTCAAGGAGTACGCGCACGCGTACGTGGGCTCCGTCGCCTCCCTCGGCCTCCACAAGGGAGTCGCCCACGTCTACGGACGCAAGCTCAAGGGGTACCCGGCCTGGTTCATGCACCGGGCCTACCACCTCAGCCGCGTCCCGACCTTCAACCGCAAGGCGCGCGTTCTCGCCGAATGGACCCTGTCGGGCCTGTTCAAACGGGAGATCGTCTCCCTCGGCTCCCTGGAACACCCCAGAGCCGAGTTCGAACTCGCCGCCTCTCCACCCCGCGGCGACGACGACAAGCCGCAGTCCTGACATCACTGTCAGTGCACTCGTCCACACTGGACGTGTGACCATAGGTGGGCTCACACCTGCACAGCGTGACTCTGCACGGCACCGACACCGCGAGGCATACAGATCCGTGAACTTCACCCGTTGGAGCGCCCGGCTCCCCGGCACGCAGCGCCGCGCGGCGCGGGGGACCGAAGGCTCCGTGCCCGCCGCCCGCGGTGAGTACGGTCAGCAGCTGGAGCACCCCGACACCGCTGACACCGCCGACGAGACCGCCGACGTCCCCGCCCTGGAGGACTTCTCCGTACGGGAGCTGCTCGGCCGCCTCCCCGGCCTCGTCGCGCTCGTGTACGGCCCGGAGCACCGCATCGCGTACGTGAACGACGCGTACGCCGCCGCGTTCGGCCCGCGCCCCGCCGGCGCCACCGTCGCCGACACCTGCCCGGAGGCCGAGGAGCTCGGCCTGCTGCCCCTCATGGACCAGGTGCTGCGCAGCGGAAAGCCCCGCACGGTGAAGTCCCGCCGCACCAAGGACGGCGGCTCGTACACGGTCACCTGCCTGCCCGTCGACAGCCCGCGCCTCGACGGCGGCGGAGTCCTCGTCCACGCCGCCGACGTCACCGACCACGCCGAGGCCGCCGAGCGGCTCCGCGCCAGCGAGCGCCGGCACCGCGAGACCGCGGTCACCCTCCAGCGCTCGCTGCTCCCGCAGGAGCTGGAGCAGCCCGACGACCTGCGGATCGCCGCCACCTACCAGCCCGGCGTCGCGGACGCGGCCGTCGGCGGCGACTGGTACGACGTGATCACCCTCGGGGCCGGCCGCACCGCGCTCGTCATCGGCGACGTGATGGGCCGTGGCGTGCGCGCCGCCGCCGTCATGGGCCAGCTCCGCACCGCCGTCCGGGCCTACGCGCGCCTCGACCTGCCGCCGCACGAGGTCCTCCAGCTCCTCGACGGCCTCGCCGCCGAGATCGACGCCAGCCAGATCGCCACCTGTGTGTACGCGATCCACGACCCCAACGAGGGCAAGCTGGTGTACGCCTCCGCCGGCCACCTCCCGATCCTCGTACGGGACGAGGACGGCACCGTCCGGCGCGCCGAGGACCCGACGGGACCGCCGCTCGGCACCGGCGGCTGGCTGCACGCCTCGGGCTCCATCGCCCTGCCGCCCGGCTCCACCGCCGTCCTCTACACGGACGGCCTGGTCGAGCGCCGCCGCGAGGACATCGACGAGGGCGTCGCCGCCCTGGCCCGCGCCCTGGCCGGCGCCAGCGGCACCCCGCAGGTGGTCTGCGACCGGCTGCTGCGCTCCCTCGGGGTCACCGCCGAGCACGACGACGACGTCGCCGTCCTGGTCGTCCAGCACCCCTCCCGCAAGGGCGCGGACGCCGAGCTCTTCCACAACGCCGCCCTGGAACTCCTCGGCGGAGTGGAGGCCGCCCCGCGCGCGCGTGCCTTCGCCTCCGGGGTCCTGTCGTCCTGGCGCTTCCCGGTCGAACTGCGCGACCTGGGCGTCCTCGCCACCAGCGAGCTCGTGGCGAACTCCCTCCAGCACGGCACCCCGCCCATGCGCCTGCGGCTGCGCCGCACCGACCGACGCCTGATCATCGAGGTCACGGACGGCGACGACCACCTGCCGCGCCGGCGCAGGGCGGAGACGGAGGACGAGGCGGGTCGCGGAATCTCGATCATCGCGACGATCGCCTCGTCCTGGGGAAGCCGCCGCACGCCGGGCGGCGGCAAAGCGGTCTGGTGCGAGTTCGCGCTGCCGGACTAGGCGGCGGCGGTCTCGCTCTCCCGCACCGGCTCGTGCCGGGCGACCACCTTCGACGGCTTGTGAGCCAGGGAAGGCTGGTCCTGCTCGGGGGTGAGCTGCCGGCCGAGCCGGAGCGCCAGGAACGTGATCCCGAGCGAGAAGAGCACGAAGGTCACGATGTACGGACCGTGCAGCGCGGCCCCCATGGGCCCGCCCACGGCCGGACCGACGGCCAGCGCCAGCTGCTTCACCAGGGCGAAGGCCGAGTTGTACTGCCCGACCATCGACTCCGGCGCCAGATCGGCCACCAGCGGTGCCACGGTCGGCGACAGCATCGCCTCACCGAGCCCGAAGAGGGCGTACGTGGAGACGAAGGCCGCCGTCGCCATCGCCTGGCTGCCGTGCCCGAGGCCCGCGTACCCGGCGATCAGCCACGCCACCGTCCAGATCAGACCTACGGCCGCGATCACCCGGGTCCGCTTCCGGCGCTCGACGAACCGCAGCACCAGGAACTGGGCGACCACGATCACCGCCGTGTTGGCGGCGAGCGCGATCCCGAGCGTCGACGGCTGGATGCCGGCGGCCTCCGTGCCGTACGCCGCGAGACCCGACTCGAACTGCCCGTAGCAGGCGAAGAACAGCACGAAGCCGAGGACGCACAGCTGCACCATCGCCTTGTGCCCGAGCAGCGCGCGGACACCGCCGCCCTTCCCGCCCTCGGACGGACGGGCACCCTGCAGCGCGGGCGAGCCCGGCATCCGGGCGGTCCCGACGATCGCGGCGAGCACGAGGAACATCGCCGCCTCGATCGAGAACAGCAGGATGAAGCTGCCCGGCCGGCTCGTGTCGACGAGCAGACCGCCGATCAGACCACCGATGCCCAGGCCCAGGTTCTGCAGGAAGAACTGCATCGCGAAGGCCCGTGTACGGCCGGAATGCGACGAGCACCAGACGATCATCGTGGCGAGGGCCGGCTGGAGCACCGCCGTACCGGCGCCGAGCAGCGCCGCGGCCCCCACGGCCGCCGGCACGCTGGAGGCGAAGCCCATCCCCACCGCGCCCACGGCGGCGACGACCGAGGCCACCAGAAGCACGGGCACGGGCCCGCGCCGGTCGATGGCCCGCCCGCTGAAGGGCAGCACCACCAGCGCGGCCATGGCGAAGACGGCCAGCACGATGCCCGCCGTCGCAGCGCCCAGATCCCGCACCTGCGCCACGTACACATAGAGGTACGGCACGGTGAAGCCGAGTCCGAACGCGCTCAGCGCGCTGCCTGCCTGGATGCGGCGCATCGCTGCGCCCCTCGCCTTGGTCACACTCACCCACTTCGGTCGCGGGTTCAGAGCTGTACGCCTGAACCCTGAAGACTTCAATACTAAAGTTAACGTCTTAACAGTACACACCGAAGGACTTCAACGCCAACGAGGCCCGTGGGATACTCGCCGCATGTCAGACACCGCTCCCCAGGAGCCGAGCCTCGACGAGCAGATCGCCGCTTATCAGCGCGAGTACCGCGACCTCGACCCGCAGGTGGAGAAGGTCGTCTCCGCGCTCGGCCGGCTGAACCGCCGCATGAACGTGGCGTACGGTCGCCAGCTCGCCGACCTCGGCATCAGCAACGCCGAGTGGGAGGTCCTCAAGACCCTGGTCCTCTCCGGGGAGCCCTACCGCCTGGGCCCCGGAGAGCTCGCCAAGCGGCTGGGCCTCACCCCGGCCGCGATGACGCACCGCATCGACCGCATGGCCGGCGAGGGCCTGGTCACCCGCGACCGCGACGAGAACAACCGTGTCCGCGTGATCGTCGAGCTCACCGACGAGGGCCGCTCGAAGTGGCTGGAGGCCATGCGCATGGCCACCGACTTCGAGGAGGACCTCCTCCAGGACCTCACGACCGAGGAGAAGGGCGTCCTCGGCGACGTCCTCATCCGCCTCCTCCGCCGCGTGGAGCTCACGCAGCCGGACGCCGGCGGCCGCCTGACGGACCTGGACTGACGGCACCGAACGGCACACCGGGCGGGGGTTGACACGCCCCTGCCGGATGCGTAGTGTTCTCCGAGTTGTCACGGAGCCGGAACGGTTCTTCGACAACCACTCCCGCCGCTGATGCGGCACCTCTACTCAGCACGGACTCCCCACCGGGACGAATTTCGGCATGCCGAAATTCATTTCGAATGGCTCGATTATGAGTTGCCGGGGAAACCCGCTAGAGTTTGAGACGTCGGAACGGCCCAACAGCCGGAAAGACAAACCCCGCTGACTGGGAATCAGACGCCGAAAGGATCTGATAGAGTCGGAAACGCCGGAAGGGCCCGGAGCGAAAGCGAATGGGACCGGAAAGCACCGAGGAAATCGGATCGGAAAGATCTGATAGAGTCGGAAACGAAGGAAGCGCCCGGAGGGCCTGGAAACAGGAACGAAGGAAGCGTCCGCACCTTGAGAA